>JAEWWY010000255.1 GCA_023458835.1 Bacillota bacterium | reverse complement strand
TCCCGGTAACATGGCGCATCCACAGGCAGTATCGTGCTTCGAACAAGATACATCAGCCGCCGCGCTTTTTTGAACTGTCTTGAAAGGATTTCTCTGCCCTCCTCATACAGCGCTTCCGGCGTTTTTTATGCTCATGCAAAGGCACAGGAGAGCTCCTTTGGGAATTATCATATAAGTCATTGAAATATTACAGGCCCATCCCGCGAAACAATCTGGCGAAAACGCGAATTATATGTTATATTTTAATAGCGGAACACATATTGGATACACGCCATTTGAAAGCGGGGGACTACATGCAGTCCTATAAACGGCACGTAAGGTTTTACCGGGGGGCAAGGGCGGTACTGGGCCCCCTTTTAAAGCGGCTGTTTTGCTACGAGGCGCAGCCCGGGCCGGAAATCAACGGGCCGTATATCGTTGTTGCCAATCATACTACCGATCTGGATGCCTTGTTTGTCAGCGTCAGCTTTCCCAGGCACATGTATTTTGTAGCCAGCGAGCATCTTTTCCGTACCCGCGTACTGGGCGGCTTTTTAAAGTATTTCCTGGACCCCATCCCCAAGCAAAAGGGCGGGGCGGATGTAAGCACCGCCATGCAGATGGTGAGGCGGCTGAAAAAAGGCATCAATATCGGCCTGTTTGCCGAGGGCAGCAAATCCTTCCATGGCAAGCCCTGCCCGCTGGTCCCGGCCACAGGGAGCCTGGTGAAGGCCACCGGCGCATCCCTGGTCACCTACCGGCTGGAGGGCGGCTATTTTACCAGCCCCCGCTGGGCCCATACCTTCCGCCGGGGCCGGATGAGGGGCTACCCTGTCCGCGTGTATTCCCCTGAGCAGCTTGACGGGATGACGCCGGAGGAAATAAACGAAGCCATTGCGGCGGACATCGGAGAGGATGCCTACCGGCGCCAGGAGGAGGATCCCGTGGCCTATCCGGGCCGGCGCCTGTCCCAGGGCCTGGAAAATGCGCTGTATATGTGCCCCGGCTGCGGAAGGATCGGCACGCTTCAGGGGGAGGACAACCGTTTTTCCTGCGGCTGCGGGCTGACGGCGGTGCTTGACGCAATGGGCTATCTGTCCGGCGGGCCTTTTCGTACCGTTGATCAATGGGGGGCCTGGCAAAGGGAAGAGCTGCGCAAACGGATCGATGGCAGGGATGCGGCTGAGCTGTTTCACGATGAGGATCAGGAGATATGGAAGATCCTGCCCGGCCATCAAATGGAGCCTGTTGTCCAAGGCACGCTGTCTTTGGGAGGGACGGGCATGCGCTGCGGTGATTTCCTGCTGAAATGGCATGAGGTGCTGGGCGTGGAAGTGTTCGGCAGGAACAGCGTTGTCTTTTCCGACGACCGGGGCAACCACTATCAGCTCCGCTCCAAACAGGAGCGCAGCGGGCTCAAATATCTGGATGCGTACCGCATCACAGCTCAAAAACAGGAAGGAAGCGAATAGCGTGGACTACTCCGCCGCCAACACAGGGCTTTGGAACTTTTTCATCCATATGGGTATTCTGGCCGCCGCGCTGCTGGTATCCAATGTGCTTTTGCGCAAGAGCACCCTCATCCGCAAGACGCTGATGCCCACCGCGGTGCTGGCCGGGTTCTTGCTGCTGGCCATCAGAAGCCTTGGAATTTTGAACCTTCCAGACGCGTTTTTGGAGATGGTCACCTATCACGGCATCGCCATCGGCTTCATTGCCCTGTCCCTAAGGAGCACCGGGGAAGGGGACAAGAGCCAGGGCAAGGGCTTTCAAAGCGGCGCGCTGATCATCAGCACCTACATGATGCAGGCGGTGGCGGGGCTTCTCATCTCCCTTGCCCTGAGCTACACGGTGATGCCGGGGCTGTTCAAGGCTTCGGGCATCCTTTTGCCCATGGGCTACGGGCAGGGGGCGGGCCAGGCCAACAACGTGGGCAGCACTTATGAGGCGCTGGGGTTTGCGGGCGGCCAGTCCTTTGGCTTGTCCCTGGCGGCGGCGGGCTATCTTTGCGCGTGCGTGGTGGGTGTCATCTACCTGAACATACGCTCCCGCCGGGGGCTGAAAACCGGCCGGGACGTGGAGCTTTTGTCCGGTTCCATTACCGTGGATACCTTTGAAGACAAAGGGGAGGCCCCTCTGTCCGAATCGGTGGACCGGCTGTCCATTCAGGTAGCGCTGGTTTTCATCACATACCTTCTGACCTACCTTGTGACCCTGGGGCTGACAAAGGCCATCGGCGCAGCCTCAGAAAACCTTGGTAGCCTGCTTTCCCCCCTGCTGTGGGGCTTCAACTTCATTACCGGCTCCATGCTGGCGCTTTTGATCCGCGTTATTATGAAGGCGCTGCGCAAATCGAAGGTCATGACGCGCCAGTATCAAAACAATTACCTGCTCAGCCGCATTTCCGGCCTGGCCTTTGACCTGATGATCGTATCCGGCATTTCCTCCATCAATTTTTCGGAGCTTACGGGCTTGTGGGTCCCCTTCCTGCTGATGGCCGTGACCGGCGGCGTGACCACCTTCTATTATCTGCGCTGGCTGTGCAAGGTGGTATATCCCGGCTACGCGGAGGAGGCCTTCGTATCCATGTACGGCATGCTGACGGGCACCATCAGCTCCGGCGTGATCCTCCTGCGCCAATTGGACCCCTCCTTCAAGACCCCTGCCGCCAACAACCTGATCACAGGCTCCAGCTTCGGCATCGTATTGGGCGCGCCGCTGTTGATCCTTATCGGACTGGCGGCCAAATCCGAAGCCATGCTCCTTCTGACCCTGGGGCTTGCGGCCGCCTATATGGTGGTTTTGATCTTTGTCATGTACAAGGGCAGCAAAAGGAAATAAGGCGGCGGCGCCGAAAAAAAACGCAATCAGGCCGTTGAAATCATACCGATTTTAACGGCCTGATATATCATAGTATGAAATTTGTTTTTTAGGTGCCTTTTGTTTGACATTACAAATCGGCTGGTATATGATAGAATCGGAGTAATCTTTGAGGAGAATGTATATGAGGCCGCAAAAAGCGCTGGGCATGGGGTGGATTTCCATTCTGCTTGTGCTTTTTTTATGCTTTGCCGCATGTACGCAAGACGTCATGGGTTCCGCCCAGGCCGCATATTCTCCAACGGTATTATCCAACATTCAGGCAGGGCAGCAGGTGCCGGAATATGGGGACCGCGGAGGCTGTGCAGCCGCTTCCCATGGGATCGTGATGCCTGTACAGTCCATGGACCTCCTGCAGGAAAGCGAGCACATTTTGCCCTTTTCCGCCCAGGAGCCCGGATTGCGCCGCCTGAATGCAACGGCCTCTCCTGCGATACGCAGCATGATGTACATAAGGCCGCTGAGTGAACTGGCTTCCCGGACTGGGGGGCATGCGCCGCCATAAACAAAAGCAGGGCTTGGCTTTTAGGGATGCCAGTCTGGCCGGCTTGGCATGCCTGGGTTATTGCGGGAATTATCCGGAATCTTTTTCAGCAGGCAACATTTTGACAAGGAGTGGGATTGCTATGAATTGGGCATGGATCGCTCTGGCTGTATCTGTTTTATCTTTTATCGTAGCCTTCTATTTCTACCGCTGGGTGGAAAAACTGCCCACCGCGGAAGGCCCCCTTGCCGGCATCGGACAGTTGATCCGCAAAGGCGCCTTTACCTTTCTGAAGCGGGAATACAAGATCCTGGCCATCTTTATGGCCGCGGTATCCGTTTTGCTGTTCCTGTTCTTCCCCCACCCCATCTGGAGCGCTGAAGGCAGCGCCGTGCAGGGCATCTGGATGGTGCTTTCCTATATCGCGGGCTCGGTGCTTTCCGGGCTGGCCGGCTGGGTGGGCATTTCCATCGCCACCATCGCCAATGTGAAGGCCGCTACCGCCGCCAGGGAAGGGCTTGCCCCCTCCTTCATGGCGGGCTTCCGCGGCGGCGCCGTTATGGGCATGGCCGTGGTGGGCACCGCTTTGGCCGGTACCGCCCTCTTGTCCATCATCTTCCCCAACAACCATGACGTGGTGCTGGCATTCTCCTTCGGCGCCAGCTCCCTGGCCCTGTTTGCCAAGGCCGGCGGCGGCATCTTCACCAAGACGGCCGACATTGCGGCAGACCTGACCGGCAAAGTGGAACTGGGCATCCCCGAGGATGACCCCCGCAACCCCGCCGTTATCGCCGACAACGTGGGCGACAACGTAGGTGACGTGGCCGGCATGGGCGCTGACCTGTTCGATTCCCAGGTGGCTTCCATCGCCGCGGCCATGGTCATTGCCCTGGGCCTTGGCAGGGGCAACCTGAACCTGATCTTCTGCTTTGGCGCGCTGGGGCTTTTAGCCTCCATCATCGGCGTATTCGTATCCAAGGTCGGCAAGGACGGCAATCCCGGAAAGGCCCTGAACAACGGCACATACCTGACCTGCGGTATCTTCGCGGTGCTCACCCTTGCGGCCTTTTTGATCGGCGGCACCGCCAACGGTTATGACATCCGCCTGTGGGGCGCCGCCATGCTGGGCATGGTCGCCGGCGTCGTGATCGGCTTCACCAGCGAATTCTTTACCGGCGATGACAAAAAGCCCGTGGCCAAGGTGGCCGAGGCCTGCAAGAGCGGCCCCGCCTTCACCATCCTCTCGGGCATCAGCTACGGCTTTATTTCCGCTTTCCCCTCCCTGTGCGGCATCGGCCTGGCGGCCCTTCTGTCCTACCATCTTTGCGCCCCCATCGGCGAAGGCTACGCCATGCTGGGCATCGCCTTCAGCGCCATCGGCATGCTGTCTGTGGTTGGCATGATCATTTCCAACGACGCTTATGGCCCCATTGTGGACAATGCCCGCGGCGTGGCTGAAATGGGCGGCCTTGGGGACAAGGTTCTGGAAATCACCGACGAGCTGGATGCTGCCGGCAACACCGCCAAGGCCATCACCAAGGGCTTTGCCATCGGCGCTGCGGGCCTGACCGTTATCGCTCTGCTGGGCGCTTTCCAGGAGATCGTACAGCAGGCAACGGGTGCGCCTGTTTCCTTTGATCTGATGAACCCCACCGTGTTCTTCGGCCTGCTGGTGGGCGTGGCTGTTCCCGCCGTGTTCTCCGCCATGCTGATGATGGGCGTCAACCGCAACGCGCAGCGCATGGTGGAAGAAATCCACCGCCAGTTCAGGGAAATCAAGGGCCTGCGCGAAGGCAAGCCCGGCGTGCATCCCGAGTATGAAAAGTGCATCGATATCGCCACCAAGGGCGCTTTGAAAGAGCTGATCCCCGCCGGCCTGGTGACCATCCTGGTCACTTTGGCAGTGGGCTTTGTAGGCGGCGTCAATGCCATCAGCGGCTTCCTTACCGGCAACATCACCTGCGGGCTTTTGCTGGCCCTTTTGATGAGCAACGCCGGCGGCCTGTGGGACAACGCCAAAAAGTTCATCGAGGCCGGCAACAGCGGCGGCAAGGGCTCCGATGCCCACAAGGCGGCCGTTATCGGCGACACGGTAGGCGATCCCTTCAAGGATACCGCCGGCCCCTCCATCAACACCCAGGTGACCGTGGTTTCCCTGATCGCCTCCCTCACCGCGGCCATGTTCCTGGCTTCCTCCCTGATCAAGTAATCTGTATCCATCATCAAAGCGAAACCCCGGAGCACGGAATCCGTTTCCGTTCTCCGGGGTTTTTTTCGTGTTAAGAGGTATTACCTCCAGATCAGCCAGACCAGCAGATACCCCGTTATCACCGCGGACAGAGTAAAGGGCACGCTGATCTTCATGAACTCCTTGTTGCTGACCTCATAGCCTTCCTTGCGCAGAATGCCCAGCGCCGTAATGTTGGCGGACGCGCCGATGGGCGTCAGGTTCCCGCCCAGGGTGGCGCCGGCCAGCAGGCCAAAGAAGAGCAGGATGCGCACATTGGGATCATTGCCCATCCCCTGCGCGATTTGCTCCGCCACGGGCAGCATGGTCAGCACGTAGGGAATGTTATCGATAAAGGCGGAGAGAAGAACGGATGTCCATACGATCAGGGTATAGGTGATGAACAGGTTGTTGTTGCTGATGGAAACGAACAGGTTGCTGATTTCCCTCACAACCCCTGCCTGCTCGATGCCCTTGATGACAATGAACAGGCCGCCCAGGAGCAGCAGCGTAAAATAGTCGATCTCCTTGACGACCTTGAAAGCAGCCTTCCAATCCTTGGAGCGGATCATCTCCCGAAGGATGCCGATCACCATGAAGCCCATGCAAATCAGGCCGTTGATGGTTTGCGGCTTGTAGAAGCCCACCGCCGTCCCGCTTGCTTCCGCCGCCTTGACGGCGGTTTCCTGGTCAGGCAGGAAGGAGGCGACGATCAAAAGCAGCACAGTGCCCAGCAAAAGGAAGGACGGGAAGTAATCCTCCACCTCCGTCTTTTCCTCCAGGCGGATGGGCTGGCTTGACTTGCGGAATACCACCATCAGAACGAGGGCCGATATCACAGCCCCTGCCTGCACCACCCAGAACATGCCGGGCTTGCCCATATGGAAAAAGAAATCCAAAAAGTTCAGCTTCGCATATCCGCCCAGCAGGATGGATGTGGTGTCGCCCACCAGGGTAGCGGCCCCCTGCAGATTGGAGGAGATGGCAATGGCGATGATGCTGGGCACCGGCGAGATCTTCAGCTTTTTGGCAATCGTCAGCGCAATGGGCGCCACCATCAGCACCGTCGCCACATTGTCCACAAAAGCGGAAATGATGCCCGCAAACAGCGCCAGGGCGATGATGGTCCATTTCACGTTGGGCATTTTGACAATGATGTAGTCCGCCAGCTTGGCAGGCATCCTGGATTCAATGAACAGGTATACGGTGCCCATGGTGCCTGCGATCATCATCAGCACATTCCAGTCCACCGCGGCAAATACATCCTGCCCCGGAAGAATGCCGATCAGAATGAAGCTGCATGCGGAAGCCAGCGCGATATAGGCCCGGATCTTGGGAAAAAACAGCAACAGAGCATAGGTGACAATGAAAATCCCCAGTGCGAGCAGCATAGAGTCCCTCCCGACTGCCGCGAAAAGGCAGTGCATTTTGATCGTATTCTATCATATGCGGAGGGAAACGTATAGTAGCATTGATTGCGTCACATAAAGAACCATACCGGCTGAAGCAAAACGGCATGTTTTCCATGCCCGCATCCTCCGCCGCCGGTTCAATGGCGGCCGCACCGGCGGTGCATTATCCCAATGCCTTCGTCCGCCAGGGCAATGGGGGCCGGAAAACGCAAGGGGCGGGGAAAGCTCCCCTTCCGTTTGGGGCTTTTCCCGCCCTAGGCATCCTTTCCGGCTTTCAGCCCAAGCTTGCGCTTTACATAGTGAAGCACCTTATCGGCGGCCTGGAACAGGATAAACTTGCAAAACAGGTAGTCGAATATGAAATTGACCAGCATTTTGACCGCCTTGGCCAAGAGCTCGTGCATCCCGCCTTGGGTAAGGAACAGCAAAAACCAGACCCCCGCCGGCGTGGCCAGGAATGCATAATACACGCCGTAGAGCAGCATGCCCAGGGGGATGTTGCTGCTGGAGTGAAAGGTGTATTTCCTGTTCACCGTAAAGTTGAACAGGCAGGAGAGTACAACGGATGTCACCTCCGCCGCCACCAGCATGGTTTTGTTGGCAGGAACGATCCATGTCATGAGGGCGAAGGTGGCATATTCAATGACGCCGGCGCCCAGGCTCACCACAACAAATTGAAGGAACTGCAGCCATCCCTTTTTGGTTTTCGCCCGCGGCTGTGCCATAAGGCTCCCTCCAGACAAACGCTTTTTCCTGCCCAGTATAACACTGTTGAAGCAATGGGGCAATGTAAGCTTGTGCTTTTCAAGGTTTAATGCTATGCTTTTCCTGCTGAATTAAAGGAGGTACGCGGCCATGCGCGCGACGGAGGATGCTGTTTCCCATATCAAAACGCTGTGCGAAATACCCAGCCCCACGGGGTTTACCGCCGGGGCGGAAAAATATCTGCTGGATGCGCTGACTGGCATGGGCTATCAGCCCATGCGCACCCCCAAGGGCACGGTGGTATGCCATTTGGGCGGGGAAGGAAACCCGCTGCTTTTGTCGGCCCACGTGGATACGCTGGGCGGCATGGTGCGCAGTGTCAAACCCAGCGGCCGCCTGCGCTATACCAAGATCGGCGGCTACAATGACAATGCCATTGAAAACGAGAATTGCCTCATTCACACAAGGGCCGGCAAAACCTATTCCGGCACGGTACAGACCACCAAGGCTTCCTCCCACGTGTATGGGGATACCACCGACATGAAGCGCAGCGATGAAACGCTGGAGATCGTGCTGGATGAAATCGTCCGCAGCGCCGGGGATGTGAAGGCCCTTGGCATAGAGGCGGGGGATTTTATCAGTTGGGACGCCCGTACCGTGATTACGGAATCCGGCTACATCAAAAGCCGCCATCTGGACGACAAGGCTTCCAGCGGCATATTGCTGGCCCTGGCCCGCCTTGTCAGGGAAGGGGAAATCAAGCTTTCCCGCAGCGTGCATTTGATGTTCACCGTGTATGAGGAGGTGGGCCACGGGGCTTCCTCCTACCTGCCCAGGGAGATCCGAGATATGATCGCCGTGGATATGGGCTGCGTGGGAGATGACCTCCTTTGCGATGAAACCATGGTCTCCATCTGCTTAAAGGACTCCGCCGGGCCTTACAATTATGCGCTGACCAATGAATTGATCGCCCTGGCGAAGGAAAAAGACCTCCGGTACGCGGCGGATATCTACCCCCGGTATTCCTCGGATACCGCCACGGCTCTGCATGCCGGGCTGGAAGCGCGCCACGCCCTGGTGGGACCGGGGGTGTTCGCCTCCCACGGGTATGAGCGGACGCACAAGCAGGGGGTGGAGAACACCTTGAAGCTGCTTTCGGCCTATATAACAGGAAAATAACCCATATCGCAAGAAGCTTTCAGACGGCTGCCTGAAAGCTTCTTGCGGTTTATTTACCCTTCCTGCTCCGCGACCTGCGCGTTCACTTGAGCGTCTGACACGATATTCCGTATCCATACGCCCCTTTTCACCAGGAACAGCCCGATGGTGCTTTTCACGATCTCCACAAGCTGGCAAATGGGATACAGCATCATGATGGGAAGCTCCGTCCTGTATACCAGCAGCAGCGCAAAGGGAATATGGATGGCCCAGGAGTAAACGCTGTCAAACAGGAACGTAATGATCGTCGAGCCGCCGGAGCGGAGCGTAAAATAGCAGCAATGGGCAATGGAGTTGATGGGCATGAGGCAGGCGGCGGTCAGGATAAAGCGGGCCGCCAATACCCGCACCTCTTCTTCCGTATTGTAAATGTGCGGGAACAGGGGCGACAGAACCGCCAGCACCCCGCCGATCAGAATGCAGGAAAATACACTGAAGCCCATCAGCCTCCACACGTCGCTGCGGGCGCGGCGCATATCGTTTGCGCCCAGGGCCTGTCCGATCATCACCGCTACCGCGTTGCCCATGGAAAGGAAGACCACGTTGAACAGGTTGTTGATGGTGCTGGCAATATTCAGCCCGGCCAGAACCATCAGGCCGCGGACGGAATAAATCTGCATCAGCGTCGCTATGCCCATGGACCACAGCGCCTCGTTGACCAGAAGCGGTATGCCCTTTTTCAGCACCTCGCGCAAAAGCTTCGCGGGAACCTTGAGCGTGCGGTAGGCGCCGTGCAAAAAGCCATAGCGCTGGCTGCGGTGCGTGCCGATGGCGATGACGGCAAACTCCACAAACCGGGAAAGCACCGTTGCAATGGCCGCGCCCTGCACACCCAGGGCAGGAAAGCCCAGGTGGCCATAGATCAAAATCCAGTTGCCGCACAGGTTGGTAAGCACCGCCGTGACGCTGGCCTTCATGGGCAGCATTGTTTCCCCCGCTTCCCGCAGGGTGCCCGAATAGCTCTGTGTCAGCGAAAAGGGAAGCAGCCCTATCAGCATGATGCGCAGGTATGCCTTGCCGTTTTCAAGCATCGCCTCCGCCGAGGCCGCATCGCCTTCGCCGGTGAGGTAATTTGCAATCAGCCGGTCCCCCCAGCCGGTAAAAATGACAAGCGAAACGGCAATGATGGCGGCTGATATCCATAGCTTGATGCGAAACGTGTTCCGCAGCCCCTCCATATCCCTTGCCCCAAAGTATTGAGCGCCAAAAATGCCGGGTCCGGCCAGGCCGCCAAAGACGCACAGATTAAATACGAACAAAAGCTGGTTGGCAACGGCAACGCCGGACAGCTCCGCTGTGCCGATTGAGCCTACCATGATATTGTCCAGAAGGTTCACAAAATTGGATACGCTGTTCTGGATGATGATGGGAACGACAATGGCGAATACCGCCCGGTAAAAGGTGCGGTCGCCGATCAGCGCCCGCCTGAGTCTGTCCGCAAATCGCACTTGATGCTTCCTCCCGCGTTGATGTAAGCCCAGGAAAATCTATTATACCATAGCGCGGGCAAATAGTGTACCTCCCACATGATGGAAAGTAACAGATGCGCACAATGTGTTATGGTACTTTTCGGGCGCTTGATAAGCGCCCCTGCAACGCCGTATGTTTATTGATTTCTCTTCCGGGGCATATGCGATCCGGAAGAAAAACCAATACACGCTTTACGGCCGTAGGGGCGGTTATCAACCGCCCGCC
>JAEWWY010000254.1 GCA_023458835.1 Bacillota bacterium | reverse complement strand
TGGTCTTGCCGCAGCCGGTGGGGCCCACCACGCACAAAAACTCGCCCTTGGCAACATCGAATGACACGCTGTTTAGTACAAGCAGGTCCCCAAAGCGCTTGGTCAGATTGGTCACCTGAACCTTCGGCTTTCCTTGCATCCCCCTTTTCCCCCTCCCCGACAGCACTTTATCCATGTTTTGGGTGATGAGATTGCGCAGCATCAAAAAATCCTCTGACGTATAATTCCGGGGCCGGGGCAGGTCGATGACGTATTCTTCCTTGATTCCCGCCGGGCAGTTGCTCAACAGAATAATCCGGTCCGCCAGGTAGAGCGCCTCTTCGATATTATTGGTGATAAAAACAATGGTGCGCCTTTCCTTTTCCCATATCTTCATGATCTCATGCTGCATCAGGTACCTGGTTTGGGCGTCCAGCGCGCTGAAGGGCTCGTCCATGAACAGCACCTCGGGCTCGTTGCAGTAGGCCCGGGCAATGCCCACCCGCTGCTTCATGCCGCCGGAAAGCTTGTTCGGATAAGCGTTTTCAAAGCCCTTCAGCCCCACCAAATCAATATAGTACGCCGCCTTTTTCTTCCGCTCTTCCCTGCGCACGCCGCGCACCTTCAGCCCGTACTCCACATTGCCCATGACGGTAAGCCAGGGAAAGAGCGCAATGGACTGAAAGATGACGCCCCTGTCGGCACCGGGCGCCTTCACGGGGCGGTCGCGGATAAAGACCTCTCCCCCCGTGGGCATCTCCAGCCCGGCCAGGATGTTCATCAGCGTGGTTTTTCCGCACTGGCCCGGGCCGAACAGGGCAACAAACTCATTTTCACGGATCCGCATTTGGACACCGTCGATCACCTTGGCAACGCCGCGCCTGGTGGCAAATTCCTTGGTAATGCCGTCACAGCGTATGACCGTCCTCAGGCCTCCATCTTGTTCCATCGGCACAGGACTCCTTCCACCCTTCTCATGATCACGGCAAGAATGAATCCGACAACGCCTATCGCGACGATGCCCACCATGCTTTGCACCACGTCGTTTGTATCCATGCTGGAAATGATGATCCACCCCACCCCTTCGGTGGAGCGTATCATTTCGGCCGCCACCACCGTGGCCCAGGAGGCCGAAAGCCCCACCTGCAGCCCCGCGAAAATATTGGGGACCGAATACGGCAGGACGACGGTGGTGAAGATCTGCCTGTCCGAAGCGCCCAGCTTCCGGCTGCATTTGATCAGTGTTGGATCAACCGTCGTGGCGCCGGCGTATGCGTTCAGCGTAATGGGTACAAAAGCCGCCAGAAAGATCAAAAACCACTTGGACCCTTCCCCGATGCCAAACCACACGATGGAAATGGGAATCCAGGCGATGGGCGGTATGGGGCGGATAAGCTCGTACAGCGGGCGGAATATATCGTTGACCCGGGGATACCATCCCATCAGGATCCCCAGCGCAACCCCCGCAAGGGAGCCTGCCAGGTAAGCGGGCAGCACGCGCATCAGGCTGTACAGGATATGAAGGAGCATGGT
Source organism: Bacillota bacterium (assembly GCA_023458835.1). GTDB lineage: Bacteria > Bacillota > Clostridia > Christensenellales > Aristaeellaceae > JAEWAH01. Next base: position 3,758 of record JAEWWY010000254.1, on the reverse strand, counting down.
ATGCTTGCCTATGGGCCTGACAAAGCTTTGGATGAAGCTTGAGAGAACCTTCCAAGGGCCGGGCATGACCACAGCCAGCCTGGACTGGGTGACCCCCACATGCCAGATCAGCAAAAACACCAGGATGGAGACGGCAGGGTACAGAACCGCCTGGGCTGCCGCCGCCGCGCGGGAGAAACGGGTTTTAGCCATGGCGCTCTTTCCCCTTCACGATTTTCTTTTCCACAAAGGTCAAAACCGCGGTCAGGATCGCTCCGCAGATGCCGATGGCGATCATGCCCACAAGGATGATGTCGCTGCGGAAAATGCCCCGCGCCTGCTGAATCATAAAGCCCAGCCCCCTGGTGGAGCCCAGCAGCTCAGCGGCGACGATGGCCACCCAGGCGGAGCCCAAGGCGATGCGCACGCCTGTCATGATATAGGGCAGCGCCGTGGGGATGGCGATCCGAAACAGCATCTGGCGCCTGGTCCCGCCAAAGGTCCTGGCCACCCACAGATGGACCTCCTTTGTCTGCTTTACGCCGGTATAGGCGTTCAGCACGCAGGGAACCACCGCCGAAAAGAACACCACGGCCGCTTTGGACTCGATCCCGATCCCCAATATTACAATGGTCAGCGGGATCCATGCCACACCGGGGATTGGTTTGATCAGATCAAAAATGGGGCGTACAAAACGATCGGTCCTCCGGTTCCAGGCCATCAGGATGCCCAGGGGAATGCCGACGAGCAGCGCCACCCCATACCCCGTAAGGGCCACCTGGAGGCTGGAGAGCGTATGCTGCAGCAGCGTGGCGCCGTCAGGATTGCGGTTGACGAACTTGCCAAGGAAGGTCTGCAAAACCTTCACAGGGTCCGGCAGCGTTTTGGCGGGCACAAGCCGCAGGACGGCCGTGCACAGATACCAAAGCAATAAAAAGACTGCCACCGAGGCGACGGAAAGCCAAGCCTTTGGTTTTTTTCTTTCTTCCATGCGGGAAAGCCCCCTTTGAAAAAGCGCCGGTATTATACCTGCAGGGGGCGCGGTATAATACCGGCGGAATCATGGCGCGGTACGGACAACCGTCAAAGCTGTCCTACTGCTTGGCAAACACCTGTATATCGATCCCGTAGATCTCCTCCAGCAGCTCGGGGTACAGGGCCGCGGAAATATTCCCTTCCAGGTCTGCTTCGATTTTTCCGTCGGTCACATAGAAGCCGCCCATACCAACCATGGTGGAGCCGAACCGGTAATCGGGGCTGGAAATGGTCGTTTTGCCGATGTAATCTTTATCCTTGATCTCGCCCCGCATCATTTCATCATTGTAGTTCTTGCCGTTTTCGTTGTAGAACGTTATCCCTGCCGCCGCGGTCAGGTCATCGTCCCCATAGAACGCGTCCACCGCCCGGTAGGAAATCTCCAGAAACTTCTTCACGTCGGCCCGGTGGCTGTCCACATACTTTTTCCTGCCCAGGAAGCCGTCGCTGATGGTGATGCCGGAAACGTCGGTCAGGTTGGCCGCTTCAACAAAACCGGCATCCTCCAATTCGTAATTGTAGGGCGGGCCTCCGCAGGCGATGGCGTCGCCTTCCCCTGTTTTGAAAGCCTGTACGGCGGGGCCGCGCTCCATGTTCAGCATCTGAAAATCATTGCCGGTAAGGCCAAACAACTGTGCCCAGCATACGGCCTCAAACTGGTCGGAGGTGCCAAGGGCGCCCAGAATGGTCATGCCCTGGATGGTCTCCTTGCTGCCATAAACATCGGGATACCCCTGTACAAGCCCCTTGTGCGCAAGAACGGGGCTGTCGGGCCGGACATAAACGCCCAGGCCGTCCACCGTCATCACCGAGTCGCCCAGCCAGTAGCAGTCCCCCGAGGCCAGCGCGAACACCGAAGCCATGCCGCTGCCGGCGATGTCCACCTGCTCTGCGGCAATAGCCTCGTTGATAGGCGCGCCGGTGGGAAACAGGATGATCTCCACATTGAGCCCGGCTTCCTTATACCAGCCCTGCTGCTGTGCGTAGTACAGCGGAAGCCCGATGTGGTTGGGCATGGTCGCCACCCGCATAAGCTCCCCCGTGACCGCCTCGCCGGCAGCCTTGGCCGTGCCGATGCCCCCCAGACCGGAAACCACCAGGCAAAGCGCAAGCAATGCCACAACCGTCTGCCGAAGGTTCTTTTTCATGGGTTCTCCTCCTTCACCGTTTTGTTTATGAAAGTGTCACTTTCACACCTTGAGCTTAGTGTAATCCATGGACCCTCCCCCTGCAATAAAACCTGATGACTTTTCCATTCCAATTGTTGACTTATGTCCTATGCACCTTTGATATTTTGACTTGGGGGTAGTGTTTTTTTGATTTTTCACGCCGGAAGCCTTTTTTCTTCCCCGTGCAATGGTATACTGTTTGCAGGACGGCAGCCGGCGGACGTTTCGCGCGGCGGCCCACGGGGGAACGGTTGGGAAAGGTAAACAAAGCCATGCGTATGAAAAGGCAAGGGCGAAGCATACAGACGATTTTGTTCCGCAGCATCTTTGCTGTGACCGTCATCATATTGCTGCTGGTATTCATTGTCGTTTCCGTTGTGCTGGTAAGCGACTCCATTCAAATGTATAAGCAAAGCCGCCTGGATGTACTCCGGCAAATCGTGGAACGGAGCACATCGCTGAACAATGCCATGCAATTTTTGGCAAACGACGTCTACGACCGCTGCGCGGCGGGCCTTGCGTCCGCCCTCCCCTCCGAGTATGCACAGATGCGCCTTGAGATCACCGGCCTGATGAGTCAAAGCGGCGAGATCCTGAATCAACTGCATATGTTCCCCAGCATCATCGTGCTGATGAAAAACGGCTATTCCTATCACACCAGCGACGTGTCCCAGGTAGATATCGCGCAGATCCGCTCCTCCTACTGGTATATCGACAACATGACAAACACGCAGGAAAACTTCTGGTCCACGCGTTACTATATGGTCGGACAGAAAAACAGCCTGGAGCTGTGCTACGCAAAGAGCATACGGGATGCCGGTGGAGAGTATTTAGGCGTCATTGTTGTGGGCATGTCCACCGATTATCTGCAAAACACCTACAGCAGCATTTTGGACAAGGGCAGCCGCATGTATATCCTGGACAGCCAGGGAAAGGCCATCAGCCATTCCGTGCCGGCCCTTCTGGGGACCGCCCTGTACTATATGCCCTATTTCAGGCAGCATTTTAGGGAGGACGAAAGCACATTCGTGCGCAACAACACCGAATATCTGCTGCACACAAACGTATACAGCCCATTAACCGGCTGGACCATTGTGGAGGAGATTCCTGCCCGGGTGCTGCTCAAGGGCGTTTCCAATGTTTTTTGGATTTTCGGGCTCCTGTTTCTTGCCTGCCTTTTCGTGTTCACGCTTGCCGCCTATCTGCTGGCCAGGGTCATTGCCAAGCCCATCGTCACCATGTCGCACCAGATCAAGACCAGCGCCTTTCAAGAGATCAGCCCGCAGACCAACTACAATGAAGTCCTTGTGTTAAGCTCCACCTATAACCAGACCGTCAAAAAGATGAACGATCTGATCGCCGAGGTGAAGCGCAGGGAAAAAGACAAGCGGAAGCTGGAGCTGGCCTTTTTGCAGGCTCAAATTAACCCCCATTTTCTGCACAACACCCTCTTTTCCATCAAGTGTCTTGTGGAGATGGGCAACGGGCCTACCGCCGGGAAGATGCTCAACTCCCTGATCAAGCTTTTGAAGATCCCCATCAACGTCAAAAAGGAATGGTGCCTCGTTTCAGAGG
>JAEWWY010000253.1 GCA_023458835.1 Bacillota bacterium | reverse complement strand
GAAGGAAGGCGGCAGGGTGGTGGTGGAGCTGGGGCCCCAGTTCTTTAGCCCCATGTACGGCTCGGTAGAGGACAAATACGGGATCCGGTGGCAGTTGATTTCCTGAAGGGCCCTTGACGATTACAGCAAAAGCAAAACGGATGTGATTCCATGCTTCTGACCATTCGGCGTGCTGGCGCTGGAATGCGAGCCGGTGGACCCGAGGCTGTAACGAAACGTACGGAAGCGCCTTTTCGCCAACGGAAACCGCGGTCATGATCCCGACGGGGCACTGTCAATATGGAGGATGGAGGATTGCGCATGAAGATCAAAACGCTCCTGTTGCTTCTTCTGGTCTTTTGCCTGCTGCCCCTTTCGGTTTTGGCCCAGGAATGGGCGCCGGAGGGCGTGGAGCTGGGCGGCTCACGAACGCCCCTTCCGGCGCCGGATGGGATCATATTCGATGATTTTGAACCGGAGGAGCCAACCGGCCTGCCGGAAGGGTATTATATAAAGGATGCCGGGTATGACGGCCAGCGGTTCATCCTGGTATACAGGGAGGATGGAAAGGGCGGGCGGGAGATCCTCTTCAGCGTGGTGCAGGAGGAGGAATGCGCCCACGGCCTGCAGTATGTGAAGGGCAGCTATGAGCAGAGCGGCCGGCGGTTTTTGTACTTCATGCTCGTAAGCGGAAAGACCTTGCATGGCAGCCTGTACTGCTTCAGCCTGCGGGACAACCGCATGAACCTGGTGCTGGAGGAGCCCTGCAGCAACAACATGGTCTTGTTTGAAAATCCCCCGGCGGACATACAAGGATTGGGTTGGGTGCTGTACAAGGATTACATTCTGCCCATCGATCTTGACGAAGCTTCCAGCTACGAAGGGATGGCCGCCTCCATAGAGCAGTTGGGCGGGCTGAATGAGATTGAAGGTAATTTCTTCGCTGGAAAGCTTACAGACAAGGAACGGAAATATACGTATCTTGCGGCGGAAGAAGACAGCCGCCTTACGCTTACGACGGTGGTTCTTGAACCGGATGATCCTTTGACGGAACGGCGTACGGTGTACGTGTACGACTGCATCGGCATGAAGATCATCGGTCAGGGGCAGGCAGGCAAGGTATACTGAAACATGCAGATCGGCGTGATAGCGGATACCCATATCCCGGATTTCAAAAAGGCGCTGCCGGATGCGGTTGCATCCCTGTTCGGCGGCGTTGATTTGATCATCCACGCGGGGGATATCACGGATGCGCGTGTTTTGCTGGAGCTTGAAAGGATTGCCCCCGTGGCTGCCGTCCAGGGAAACAGGGACAGCGATGCGCTGAAAGCGCGGCTGCCCCAAAAGCTGATCCTCACGCTTTGCGGCCACCGGGTCGGCGTGATTCACGGGGACGGGGAGAAGGGGACGACCATGCAGAGAATCACCGGCTTTTTCCCGGAAAACCCGGTGGAATGCGTGATATTCGGCCACAGCCATATCCCGTGCAACCAGGTGATAGACGGGGTGCTGTACTTCAATCCCGGTTCGCCCACGGCAAAGAGAAGGCAGGCATATCCTTCCGTCGGCATTCTTGAAATCGGGGACATGATTGAGGGCAGGCATATTTTTCTTGCGTGATGCAGGAACATACGTGCGGCCATATATTCTGCCGGACATGTGGGGATCCAATAGTTTACATCTCCTCAATTGTACTGCCATACCCAATATTGATATAATTGGGTATAAACGGCAGGAGGTTTCCCATGAAAAAAATGCGGCGGATGATTTCCTTTCTATTGGCTGCCATCCTGATCTGCCTATCCATCCCGGCTTTCCCGGAAGAGGCGGCGCTTAACGATGCGGCTGGACCGGAAACCGTGGAGGGGCCCATGTCTCCCGCTTCCTTCAGCCCCTATGCGCCGATGGAGGGAGAAGCCGGTTATTGGACGCTGCCCATGGACATAAGCAAGGTGCAAGGCATCTGGGATGCGCTGATGCAGCCGATCACCGTTTTGAAAGGGAATGAGCGGCAATCCTACAAGCTGCGGGCCCAGCCGGATAAGGCGGCTGATGCCGTAGGGGAGATAACGTACGCTTCGCAAGGCGTGCGGGTGCTTGAGAAACTGGACAGCGGCTGGAGCCTGGTGGAAGCCTACTCCAGCTCCTTTGCGGGAAGCAAGGTAAAGGTTTGGGGGCAGATGGTGCAGGGATACGTGGAAACAAAGCTATTGCAGGTGAAAAAGCCGTTTACAAAATATGGCCTGGTAATCGACAAGCTGACCCAGAGGCTGTATGTGTTTTCCGAAGGGAAGCTGCTTTCAAGCCTGCTCATCTCCACGGGCCTTGCCAATGAGGAGCAGCCGTACAATGAAACCCAGTCCGGGGAATATCTGATTGTAAGCAGGGTGGGCCGTTTTCCGGCGGAGAAATTGCTCTGCGAGATGGGCTTGCGCTTCAACGACGGCAATTACATTCATCAGGTGCCCTATGTGATCGCCGCCGACGGCAGCAAATTTTTTGGAAGCACCGAGCCGAAGCTTGGGTTTAAGGCAAGCCATGGCTGCGTTCGCGTGCAGCGCAAAAAGAATCCCGACGGCGTCAATATGGCCTGGCTTTGGGGCAACCTGAAGACGAATACCAAAGTCATCATTTGGGAGGATTATAAAGGCCGCCAGCTACCCATTCCCAGCGGCGATACGCCATTATTCTACAATCCGGATGGCGGGCAGTATTATCACAGCGTCGGGGATTGCCCCGATGTCCGGGAGAAATATCTGCCCCTGACTGCCTTTATGTACAGTGAACTGGAAACCCCGCCGTATGATGATTTGACCCCCTGCGCGGCCTGTGCGCCGGCGATCAGGGCCGCTCAGATAGAGGAGATCAACGCGGCGCACAGATGACGGTGAAATATGGCGGGCCGCCAGGATGTCATTTGATGGTGCTACAATAAACATGGTGGTTTCCGGCGCGATGAATGCCATGGCGTTTTACGAGCAGGTGTTTGATGCCGTCCTCCTGAGCGCAGCGAAGGGACCTGCTTTTTCATGTCACGCCAAGATCCTTCGCTGCGCTCAGGAGGGCGTGTGGGCGGGGACCGGTTTTTTCTATGGGGGCTGTCGCACTAAGCGCATATTCTGCATATGGTTATTCAACGAGAAGGATTTCGCGTCTTCGGACGCGACCAAAGGGCTTTCCGGTCGCCCTTTGGAAACCTTCGGATGCCATCCCTATGAATA
>JAEWWY010000252.1 GCA_023458835.1 Bacillota bacterium | reverse complement strand
GATGGCGGAGGAAGAAGCGTTTCCTATGCCGGCAGCGCGGATACCGTATTTGAAATCAGAAAAGCCAGGCTCACCGTGCATTTCCCTGCATCCGCCCCGGGGCTTGTGTACAATGGCAGTGAGCAGGGGATTGTGTGGAGCGTTTCCGGCGAAGCTGTTACAGGCCAGGCAGGGGCCTATATCGCTTATTCCGGTACAGATATACGGCCTGTGAAGGCTGGCAGCTACCGGGCCGCTATCCATATCACCAACACGAACCGCTATGAGCTGCAAGATGACAATGGTTTTGATTTTTTCATTGCCCCCATGCCTCTGTCGGTGATTTTTTCCGGCGCGCGGGATTTTGCCTATAACGGACAGATACAACTTCCTTCCTGGCAATGGAGGGAACAGGCAGCCGGGGAGCAGCCTGTTGCGCATATCGTCATCACCGGTCCTCACGCGGAGTCCAGGAACGTGGGGAAATATATCATGGCCGTGACCCTGGCGGACGAAGCTGTGAATACGAATTTTGTTTTGACAGGCCCCAATACATTTGATTTTGCCATCATCCCACGAGAGCTTACGGTGACCCCTGAGGCCGGAGAAAAACGCCTGGGCACGATGGACCCGTCCCCCGTGGCGGCCTATACGGTATCGGGGCAGGCGGAGGGGGAAGCGCCTGTCTTTGCAGGAGAAATAGACCGCCTTGCCGGGGAAGCGCCGGGGCAATACGGCATTGGGCAAGGCACCCTGCAATTGGATCCCGCCCAGAGTGTGAATGCGAACTATGTTTGGACATTTCAGGAGGGTATGCAGTTCTCCGTCCGGGAGCTGGATGATACCCCTGATGCTGCTCTTGCGCCGGGTGCGCCGGACGGAGAGAACGGCTGGTACAAAAGCCAGGTGCAGATCATACCGCCGGAAGGGTATTCCATCGGCTTGGAGCAGAGCTTGAGCGAATCCGCATGGCAGGCCGCTCTTGCCAAAGAGGATGGCGTGTACGGCCAAACCGCCTATTATCTGCGCAGAATATCCGACGGCGCTATCTCCAGCGCCAAGCAGGCTCCCGCCTACAAGCAGGACGGGAAGGCTCCTTCCATTTCCAGCGCCGTCGTGAGCGACGTGCATGGCAACCCTCCGGGGCTTCAAATTACGGCTTCGGATCATCTGATGCTGGCGAATATCGTGGTGTTGGAGGATGGGGCGCCTGTGCACACCCGGAACCTTCTTGGTGAGAATACGCAAAAAAGCACCATCGTGTATCCTTTTGACAAAGCGGGCCGTTTCAACGCCATGGCCTATGACGCCGCGGGGAACAGGTCCATGCAGACCGCGGTGGTGGAGGTTTTGGATACGGATGGCGACGGCCTGACGGACCATTGGGAAAATTGGCTGGGCACGGACCCCGGCAAAAAGGACAGCGATGGCGACGGGGTGGATGACCGGGCCGCCTATCTTTTGGGGCAGGTCACCGGCGGGCGCTTGCCGGCCGCCCCGGCGCTGCGTTTAAACGCCAGGTCCGGGGAGGAGAGAGGAACGGGGATCTCCCGGGAGGTATGGGAAAGCAGCCTTGTATCAGCCGCGGAGAATGTCCGCGGGGAGGATGCAAAGGATGCTCCGACGCTTGGCGGGTCCGCTGTCGTTGTGCAGTTTGATCCTGAGACAGGAGAGGGCTGGGCCTTGAATGGAAGCAGGCTGATGCATTTTGCGCCCAATGGGGATGCCTTTGCTTGCGACACCGTTTTTGTATTGCAAGGCGCCTTCGGGGCGCTGCGGCTTGTGGTATTAAGCAGCGCCGATGGAAGCGTGATGCTGCTGGCCCATTACAGCGAAACCGAGGGGCAGGCCCAGGGGCCTCTGAAAATTTTGGATACGCGGACCGGGCAGGCCGCTGACCTTTTGGGCTCGGAAGGCGCAGCGTTTTTCGATCTTTCCCCTGATGGAAAAAAGGCGGCGTTTGCGGTAAGCGGCAGGGTGCATGTGGTGGACCTGCAAAGCGGCGCCGGGGAGACGGTGGAGCATCACGCCTCCGCCCTGACCTTCACCCAGGAGGGGACGCTGGCGCTGGGAGGGAAAGGGGAAGCAGCGCTGTTCCTCCGGGAGGAAGGGAAAGTTGATTCCAGGGCATATGACGGCCCGGTGGATACAGCCCAGCGGACCCAGACCACAAGGCGGGTGACGGTATATTTCCCAGGCAGGGGGATACGGACAGAGCTGGAGGGCAGGCTGACCTTTTCGGAGGATGGAAGGGCGATCGTGTATATAGGCGGGGAAACGGGCCCGATAACCGTTATGGAGGCTGGGGAGCTGCATTAAAAGACTGCCGCTGCCGGTATCATCCCACGGGGATGAAAGCGGCAGCGGTGTAAAATTGCCTGATCTCAAGCGTGCTTCTGATTGCTGCTGGGCGGACGAGTGATCATCGCCCCTGCGGTGTAAAGCGTATATTGGCTTTTCTTCCGGCGCTTGTATGCCTGGCAGTGAAGTCAATAAACAAATTGCACCGCAGGGGCGATGATCATGACACCCGCCCATCGGGGTAAAAGGAGGCCCGGCCTTATTTTTTTCTTGCGGAGATGATCAGCATCATGGGGCGCCTTAATTCCTCCGCCATGGAAGGGTATGCTTTCAAAAGATGCTCCGGCGGCCGGGGCTCCTGAACGCCGGTGATTTCAAAGCCGCAGCCGATGAGGGTTTGGATGTAGGTGGTCAGTGTACGGTGGTACTTGACTACCTCTTCGTTTAAAAAGCGGGTGTTGCGAAGCCCCTCGTCAAAATAGCGGTCCAGGGGAAAGTGAAGGATGTTGCCGCCGGCGTCATAGAACCAATCCTGGGAGCCTTCCGCGGTGAAGACCGGGTGCTCCGCCGAAAACACAAAATCGCCGCCTGGGGCAAGAAAACCGCGCACTTTTTCCGCGATGCCTTCAAAGGACGGAACATAGTGCATCGCCAGGGAGCTCAGCGCCACATCAAAGGAGCTGGGTTCAAAATCCGCATCCTCCATGGCGGCCCGGATATAGGATATATTTGGCGCGCCATGTTCCTTACGGGCTTTTTCCAGCATTTTTTCGGATATATCCACGCCAATAACGGACAAAGCGCCCTGCCGGGCGGCGTAGCTGCAATGCCAGCCATAGCCGCACCCCAGATCCAGTACCCGCTTGCCGCGAAAATCAGGCAGCATGGCCCGCAGGGTGGTCCATTCTCCGGCGGCCTCCAGCCCCCTTTGGGACCGTTCCATCCGGCTGTATTTTTCAAAGAATACCGGATCGTCGTATTTGTTCTGTTTCAATG
>JAEWWY010000251.1 GCA_023458835.1 Bacillota bacterium | reverse complement strand
GGCAACTACAGCTTCACCCTGTCCAAAAAGCCCTACCAGATCAAGCTGGATAAATCGTATGACCTGTGCGGCATGGGAAAAGCGAAAACCTGGATCCTGCTGGCAAACCACTTTGATAATTCCCTGCTGCGCAACAAAATCGTCTTTGACCTTGCCGATGCGGCAGGCCTTGCCTATTCGCCCCGTTCCCAGGCGGTGGACCTGTATGTGAACAACGATTATTGCGGTTCCTACCTGCTGTGCGAAAAAGTGGAAATCGGCGAAGCCCGCATAAATATCTATGATTTGAAAAAAGCCACCGAACAGGAAAACGGCGCGCCGCTGGATACATATGCAAAATTCGGCAAGCCCGATCAAAAGGGCCAGACCAAAGGGCATGATATCCCCAACGACCCGGAGGATATCACCGGCGGTTACTTGATGGAATTGGACTATAAAGCAAGGTATAAAACCGAACCCAGCGGCTTTATCACCACAAAGGGCCAGCCTGTTGTCATTAAGGAACCGAAGGCAGCCAGCAAGGCCCAAATGAAATACATCAGCACCTTTATGCAAGGGTTTGAAAACGCCCTTTTCGCCAAGGACGGCAAAGATCCCAAAAGCGGAAAGCATTACTCCGAATTTGTGGATATGGATTCGCTGGTAAAAAAGTATTTGGTGGAGGAAATCGTAAAGAATTTCGATGCCAACCGCACCAGCCTGTATTATTACAAGCCTTCCGACAAGGAAAGCAAGCTTGCCTTTGCCGGTCCTGTATGGGATTATGACATCGCCATCGGCAACTATGCCATCCCCCGCAACCAGCGGGTGAAAAACCCAAAGTATTTTGTCACCAACAGCGATTCCGGTGCGTCTTTCTATTGGTTCCCGGCTTTGTACAGGCAGCCCGATTTTAAGCAGGCCGCCATAAACGCCTATCACGAATCGTTTGTGCCCGCCTTGAATGTGCTGCTGGGCCATGTCCCCTCCGGCGGGAGCAGCCTGCGCTCGCTGGACGAATATGCGGCGGAGGTTGAATTCTCCGCCGCCATGAACTTCACGCGCTGGCCCATTTTCAACAGCCCCTTCTGGGAAGTGGAAACAGGGAAAAATTATCCCGAGAACATCGAGTACATCCGTACCTTTTTTGAAGGGCGGATGGCCTTCCTCAATGAAAGCTGGGCCTTGGAATAGTTCATTATTTTACCCGGGTCAGGTACTGGCAGTAAACATACACGTTTTGAATCTTCTTGGCCTCCACGCCGTCCTCCAAACGGATGATGGGCTGCGTTTCCGATTCGGTGACGTACAGCTTGAACACCAGCGCCTCCTGCCCTACGGCCATGTGGCGCACTTCCTCGAATTTGCAGTTCCGCTGCGCAAGGCCCAGATAGCCAAAGATGATATGCTCGATGTGGGTGTTGATAAAGCCCTTGCGCACCTCGTTTTCCTCAAACATCTCCAAAATGGCCCTTGTCTCGTCAAACGTCATATTGCGGCAGGAAAATTCGCCTTCGCCCAGCACATTGGTCATGCTGGAATTGTCCAGCAGCAAAAGCGGACGGGAGTGGTTGCTTTCCATAGGCAGCCTTCCTTTCCTTTCCTCCCAAAACAGAAATGCGAAAAAATAGCGGAACCGGGCTTCACCGCTTCAGGAGAATTGTTCTTTTCCTGTTCTTCTATGACCAGTATATCGGTTCCGTTACGGAATTGTCAATGATTTCCGTATGGTTTGATAAGTTAATAATTTAACAAAATGACGTGATTAACTCCACGTAACCCGCCTGCAATCCCCGCATCGCGCAAGCAGTGCTTTCTTGGCATTGACGGCTACGGGGTGCTTTGTCAGCGACATCATGGGCCAATCGTGGGCTGAGTCGCCATAGCCGTAGGAGCTTTCCGTATCCAGCTCGTACCCCCTGGCCGCCAGGTATTCGGCAATGCGCAGGGGTTTTTCCACATTCCGGCAATTGAGGCCGGCGATGCGCCCCGTATAGATGCCTTCGGGCGTGACATCGGCCCTGGTACCGATGATGCCGTCCAATTGAAGCTCTTCAAGCAAGGGCTCCAAATAAAAGTCGGGGGAAGCCGTTACAAGCAAAACGCGGAGCCCCTCCTCCCGGCGGGCTTTGATTTCCTCCCGCGCGCCGGGAAAGATGCGCTTTTGAAGCACATCCCGGCAGAAGCTTTCGGCAAAATCCCGGACCTGCGCCCTCGTTTTTCCCCGCAGGAAGGCGATGGCCATTTCCTTAGCCCTGGTGTCATTGATAAAATGCAGCGAATAGCCCAAAAAAGCCAGCGCGATAAAAGGCAGATGGGTTTTGCTTGCAAACCTTGTTTTCATGGCGTAGCGGATCATGGGCAGGATGGAATCACCCTTTGCAACGGTACCGTCCAGATCAAAAAGCGCAAAGCCTTGCCGGATCATGAAAAGCCTCCCCGGAGACACGAAATTATGCAAAAAGTATACCATGTGCCGGAAAAATCCACAACCTTCCGCCGCGGCGTATGCGCTCAGCCAAAAACATGGTATACTGTTTGGAAAGAGGATCAGGAGGGACTCATGCGCATAGCCCTTGTGGCCGATCTGCACGGCAATCTGCCCGCCACCATGGCGGTGGACAGGGATTTGAAATCAAGAAAAATACAAACCGTTTATTGCCTGGGCGATATGGTGGGCAAGGGGCCTTCCTCCGCCGCTACCATGGACTGGGCGTTTTCCCGCTGCCAGGTTATATTGGCCGGGAATTGGGACATCGGCATTTCCCAAAAGCATCTTCCCGCCGACGGATATTACTGGAACCTGCTTGGGGCCCAGCGGATGGACAGGCTGAAAAGCTTGCCGCTGGAATATCATTTTCATATGAGCGGGCTGAATATCCGCCTGCTCCACGGCCGGCCTGTGATGGAGGACCTGCTTTTTGTGCAGGAGGAGCGGGAAAGGCTGGAGGCTCTTTTTCAAGAGGACGGGGAAGCCTTTCAGGTGGTGGGGTATTCCGATTGCCACAGGGCGTTTCACCGGACGGTGAACAAGGGTTTTCTGTTCAATACGGGCAGCGTAGGCAACAACCTGGGCGTCAAAAGAGCCTGCTATGTCATTTTGCAGGGGCGGCCCGGGAAAACGCCCGCGCCCTTTGACATCTCCCTTATTTCTGTGCCCTATGACCTGGAAGCGGCCATAAGGGATGCGGAAAACGAACCGGACCTGCCCTTCCGGGAATCCTACATCAATGAGATCCGCACCGGCATTTATTCCAGGTGAAAGGAGAAACCATGGACCGGCATGAACAAAGCTGCGGCCTTTGCCACATCGCGCTGGAAAACGTAGGCGTCGTCAGGGACAGGCAGGCGATCCTGTCCCAGGTGACGATGCACATCCACTGCGGGCAGTTAACGGCGCTCATCGGCCAGAACGGGGCCGGAAAAACAACGCTTGTCAAGGCGCTGATGCGGGAAATCCCCTTTACGGGCCGCATCCGCCATGAGGATCACCAGGGCCGGGACATCCCCCACCTGCGCACCGGCTATGTGCCCCAGCACCTGGATTTTGACAAGGAGATGCCCGCCACCGTGCAGGATTTTCTGGCCTGCGCGCTCACGCGCCGCCCGGTATGGCTGGGAGTTTCCTCAAAAATGAAGGAGCTTATCAGAAGATCGCTGGAGGCGGTAAAGGCGGAAGACCTGCTTTTGTCGCCCCTGGGCAAATTATCCGGCGGGGAACTGCAAAGGGTGCTTCTGGCGCTGGCACTGACGCCCGCCCCTGACCTGCTCGTGCTGGATGAGCCTGTGTCCGGCGTGGATCAAAACGGGCTGGCGCTGTTTTTGAATACCGTTCTGGAGCTTCGCGCCCGGCATCATATGGCCATTTTACTGGTAAGCCACGACCTGTCCCTGGTGGAAAAATATGCCGATTACGTAGTGCTTCTGGACAGGCAGGTGCTTTGCGCGGGCAGCCCGGGGGAGGTATTTTCCTCCCCGGAATTTGAGCAGGCGTTTCAAACACCCCGCACCAAGGCGCAACTGGATGCGGAGGTGAATGCATGAACGCTGTCTATAATGTGATGGACGCGCTGCTCCCCTTTGAGTTTTTGTCCTTTCAGTTCATGAAAAACGCGCTGCTTGCCATCTTGCTGTTGACGCCCCTTCTGGGGCTGATGGGTACCATGGCGGTAAATCAGCGCATTGCCTTCTTTTCCGATGCGCTGGGCCACAGCGCGTTGACCGGCATCGGCCTTGGCATTGTGCTGGGCCTTCACAGCGACCTGGTTGCCATGCTGGTATTCGGCGTGATCTGGGCCCTGCTCATCAGCCGCATCAAGCAAACGGGGACCACCTCCGTGGATACCATCATCAGCGTATTTTCCAGCACCAGCATTGCATTGGGATTGGTGATCCTTTCCCGGGGCGGCGGGTTTGCCAAGTACTCTTCCCTGTTGATCGGCGATGTGCTGGCCGTTACCCCGCAGGATCTGACATGGCTTTTGCTGGCGCTGGTAATCGGTATTTTCGTATGGATGCTCATCTACAACCAACTGCTGCTGGCCAGCATCAACATTTCCCTGGCCAAAAGCCGGCGCATGCGCGTCCGCCTTGTGGAATACGCTTTTGTCATTCTGGTGGCCGTGGCCGTGATGCTCTCCATCCGCTGGGTGGGGGTGCTTTTGATCAATGCGCTCCTGATCCTTCCCGCCGCGGCCGGGCGGAATCTTTCCCGCAGCGTAAGGGGCCATGCATTTTTGAGCGTATTGATCGCCATAGCAAGCGGCGTGGCGGGGCTTGTGCTGGCGTTTTATTGGAATACCTCCGCAGGGGCGGCCATCGTGCTGTGCGCGGCGGCTTTTTACGGCGTCAGCCTGTTGGTTTTTTCCTTTCGCCGGTATTTGGACAAAAGAAAATAA
>JAEWWY010000250.1 GCA_023458835.1 Bacillota bacterium | reverse complement strand
CTCCACGCCCATGTGCAGCTTCGTTCCCCCGACAGGGGCATCATTCAAAAGCAGCCGGCCCTGGCCCTGATGGACCACATGACCCTGCGGGATATGGGCCCCCACCTGTTTGACGTGGTCCGCTATCTGTTTGGGGATATCAAAAGCGTGTATTCAAGGCCCGTGGTGTCCTACGGCGATATCGGCGTCCAGGATACCGCCCTGTCCCTTTTGGAAATGGAAAGCGGGTTGCCGGTTGTATGCACCCTGGCTCACCGCTTCCACTACAAGGTGTTCGTTCAGTGCGAAGCGGGCTGCCTGACCTTGGATGGCGATAACCTGATCCATGTGGAGCAGGCAGGGCAGGCCCGCATCCTGGACATAAGGACCTGGCCCGTGCTGCCCTACATCCCCCGGGAGGACTGGGAACTGCACGGCGGGCATGTGTTCACCGCCATCCCCCGCTGCCTTGAGGCGCTGCAAACGGCATACCGGGCAGGCAGGCCGGCTGAAACCAGCGGAGAGGACAACCTGAAAACCATGTCCGCGGTGTTCGCGGCCATCCGCTCCCAGGATACCGGTACGGCGGTGGAGATCAAGGACATGGAAGGCGGGGCTGAGGAATGAAAGTGCTGATGATCGGCGGCACGGGGAACATTGGCACGGCGGTGGTACATACGCTGCTTCAAAGGGGCTGGGAGGTAACGCTTTGCGGCCGCGGCCAGGGCAGGCCGGATTGCGGCTTCATCCAAACGGACAGAACGCGGCACGCTGATTTTGAATCGGAGATGGCAAGGCACGGAAGCTGGGACTGCGTCATCGACATGGTGGGCTATACGCCCACGGACGCGCAAAGCGCAGTCAGGGCCTTTGCCGGGCGCACGGCGCAGTTTGTTTTCTGCTCCACCGTGGATGTTTTTGCAAAGCCCGCGCCTTCCTACCCCGTGGGGCCCACAGCGCCCCGGGGCGCCGATCCCCGCTTTGCCTACGCCTATGACAAGGTGCGCATGGAGGAGATACTGGAGGAGGCCGCCGCCGGGGGAGCCTTCGCCCTGACCATCCTGCGCCCGGCCGCCACCTACAACGACCATTCCACCCCCATCGGCATTTTGAACTCCGGCCTTTCCGTGATGCGCAGGCTCCGGCTGGGCCTGCCGGTGATCGTCATGGGCGACGGCCTGACCCTTTGGTCCTCCGCCCACAGGGACGACGTGGGCGCCGCCATCGCCCGGGCAGCGGGGAATCCCCGGGCCTATGGCAAGGCCTATACCCTGGCGGCGGACGAGGCCTTGACCTGGATACAGTATTACCAGGCCGTGGCGGACGCGCTGGGTGCGCCGCCTGTCACCTTTGTGGGCGTCCCCCCGGAGCTTTTAGTGGCGGCGGCGCCCAAGGCCTGCGCCTGGTGCGGCGTGAATTTCAAGTATGACAATGTGTTTGACAGCAGCCCTGCCAAGGAGGACCTTAAGTTTGCTTATACCATCCCTTGGGCGGAGGGGGCGCGGCGCATGGCGGCCTTTCATGACCGGCTGGGCGAAATCGACGCCGCCGCGGATCACCCGGCTTATGATAAGCTGATTCAGCGGATGCAGGCGCTGAAAACCGAGCTTTCCCAAACCATGTCCATGCTGGAGGCATGATCATAAAGGAGGACTTTTTCATGAAGACGGATAAACTGGTGGCATTGGTAGGCGCCGGCGGCAAAATGGGCAGGCGCATCGTGCCGAATCTTGTGAAGTTCGGATACCGCTTCGTTTGCTGCGAAAAGGACGAGGCAGGCGGCAAGGCTTTAAAGGACCAGGGCCTTGCGGTCCTGCCTACGGAGGAGGCCGTTCAAAAGGCGGATTTGATTGTTTTCGCGCTGCCCGACGCGGCGCTGCCCGCCCTGTCCCGGCGGCTGGTACCCCTGTTGAAGCCCGGCGCCACGGTGATCACCCTGGACCCTGCCGCCGCCCATGCCGGACAGCTTTATGCCAGGGAGGACTGCGCCTTTGTGGTGACCCATCCCTGCCATCCGCCCCTGTTCGGGGATAGGGACACGCCCGAGGAGAAGGCCGACCTGTTCGGCGGCACGGCGGCTGTTCAGGATATCGTCATCGCCCGGATGCAGGCAGGCGAGGAAGCTTTTTTGGAGGCGGAACAGCTTTGTGTGCACATGTTCAACCCCGTGGCCAAATGCCACCGCATCACAGTGGAGCAGATGGCCATTTTGGAGCCCGCAGCGGCGGAGGTGGTGATCGCCCTGTGCGCTACGGTGATGAAGGAGGCCATCGACGAAGCTGTGCGCTGGGGCGTGCCGGAGGAAGCGGCCCGGGCCTTTTTGCTGGGGCATATCCAAATCCCCCTTGCCATCACCTTGAAAAGCAGCAATCCCTTTTCCGACGCCGCCATGATCGCCGTGGACTACGGCAGGCGGCATGTCCTTCGTGACGACTGGAAAAAGGTATTTGAGCCGGAGAGCATCCGGGAGGTGCTGGGGGAAATGCTGCATCTTACAAAAGCGGAGGTATGACATGAAAAAGCTGAAAGTGCACGAAAACGGCAGGTATCTTCAGTGGGAAGGCGGGGAGCCGTTTTTCTACCTAGGGGATACGGCCTGGGAGCTGTTCCACCGCCTGTCCAAGGCGGAGATTGAATACTACCTGTCCATACGGGCTGCCCAGGGCTTCAATGTGATCCAGGCGGTGGCCCTGGCGGAGTTTGAGGGGCTCCATGAACCCAACGCCTATGGCCGGTCGCCGCTGAACCTGCGGGACGGCGCGTATGACCCCGCCAGCCCGGATGTGGGCGGGGATTACGATTATTGGCAGCATGTGGACTTTGCCGTGGACACAGCCGCGCAGATGGGGCTGTTCATCGGCCTGCTGCCCACCTGGGGCAGCAACTTCAACCCCGAATGGGCCAAATGCTCCGCGATCTTCACGCCTGAAAACGCCCGGGCCTATGGCGAGTGGATTGCCAGGCGCTACAAGGACAAGTGGAACATTATCTGGATACTGGGCGGGGACCGGCCCCTTAAAACGCAGGAGCACAGGGAGATCATTCGCGCCATGGGCGAAGCTATACGAAGCGTGGATGGAAACCATCTCATAACCTTCCACCCCGTGGGCTGGGCCTCCTCGGCGGATTTTGTGGCCGGGCAGGCGTATATCGACTTTCACACCGTGCAGTCGGGCCATGATACCAACTGTTACGA
>JAEWWY010000249.1 GCA_023458835.1 Bacillota bacterium | reverse complement strand
GGCTCAAGGCATCTCAGAAAAAAAGCAGACGCCACCGGACCGCGGGTGATACAATTTTCAATATTTTCAATTATGCTTTCTTTGGCTTATTTACATGCCTGTGCATATTCCCTTTTTACTATTTGTTTATCAATACCATATCGGACAATCAGCTCGTTGCCCTGGGACAGGTGACATTGTATCCCAAGGGCATCCATCTGGAGAACTATGTGCAGGTGCTGAAAATCGAAGGCCAGGCCGAGGCGACGCTTACTTCCATCGCCCGCACGGTGCTTGGCACCATTTGGACAGTAGGCGGCAGCGCATTTCTTGGCTATCTGGTAACAAAAAAGGAGATGTGGCACCGGAAGCTGTTTTACCGCCTGATCATTATCACCATGTATTTCAACGCAGGGCTGATCCCTTGGTACATGAACATGCGCTCCCTGGGCTTTCTGGACAGCTTCTGGGCCTACGTGATCCCGGTGCTTGTATCGCCCTACAATGTGATCCTTGTGAAGACATTTATTGAAAGCGTCCCCTCTTCGCTGGAGGAGAGCGCCAACCTGGACGGGGCAGGGTATATCGTATCTTTTGCAAAAGTCATATTGCCGCTGATCACCCCTATCATCGCAACGCTGGCTATTTTCAGCGCGGTGGACCAATGGAACAGGTTTATCGATACGCTGGTGCTGATGCCCGGCGGAAAGCACTATACGCTGCAATATGTTTTATATAAGTACCAAAGCGAAGCCAGCGCCCTGGCGCAAATGATGCGGACGACCCAGGATTCCGCCGCTGTGGCCAGCCTGTCCACCAAACAGACTGCCCTGTCGGTGCGCATGACCGTCTCCATGGTGGTGGTGGCGCCGATCCTGCTGGTGTACCCATACTTCCAGAAGTATTTTGTCAAGGGCATCATGATCGGCGCGGTCAAGGGATAAAAAAGTGGGCTGTATCCGGCGCAAATTGCCGCCGGTACAAATAGAAAAGGAGGTACCTTTTATGCGGAAACTCAGCAAAGTCCTGGCGCTGCTGCTCGCCCTGGCGCTGCTTCTCGGCACGTCCGGCACGATGGTATTTGCACAGGCGGAAACGTATCGTGAACCGATTACGATCACCGTTTTCGACGAGCTGGCCAACTTCGCCGGCGAACAGGTGGGCTGGTTTGCCAAGGAGATCAAGGACCGGTTCAATATCACCATGAACATCATTTCCACCAACCTGGACCAGAACGCTTATCAGACCAGGATGGCGGCCGGTGAACTGGGCGACATGGTCATCTTCGGGGATACCGGGGATCATCTGGTCAGCGCCATTAACGGCAACCTGCTGATGGACTGGAGCGAGCTAGACTACGAGGAGTACGAGCATATCAACAAGTACACCATAGAGGCACTGGCGAAGGTCTCCGCCTTTGTAAAGAATGCCACCGGCAAGGATGGTGTATGGGGGTTTGGTCATGACATCGGCTATGACAGAACCAGTTGGGATGTGGTGCTTGAGCCCAACTATGGCATGCAGGTCCGCTGGGATGCCTATGTGAAGGCCGGTATGCCCAAGCTGGAGACCATTGATGACCTGGTGCCTTTCCTGAAGGCGCTGCAGGATGCCAACCCAACGAATGATAAGGGCGAAAAGGTATATGCCTTCGGCGGATTCCCGGATTGGGAAGATTGTGTCATGAAGTTCACCTGGGATCTGATGACCTGGTACGGCTATGCCGAGCAGGACTTCCTGGGCGTCAACTGGGCCACCGGCGAAGTGGTGAACCCGCTGGAAGAAGACAGCCTGTACAAGAGGATGCTGTCCGTCAATAACAAGCTGTACCGGGAAGGCCTGTTCGATCCCGAGTCCACCAGCCAGAACTGGGATGCCTATTCCCTCAAGGTGGATTCCGGCCGTTACCTGATGGGGTTGTGGGGCTGGAAGATGAAGTCCTACAACTCCCAGGAACGCATGGATCAGGGGATCGGCTACGTGACCATGGGCCTAAAGGACGATGCGCCTATCGTTGCCGGCACCGCACCCTTTGGCGGCAACCGGGTGTGGACCATCGGCGCCAACTGCAAGTATCCGGAACGGGTGCTGGAGCTGATCGACTGGCTTTGCTCCACCGAAGGCATCATGACCTATCACAACGGCCCGCAGGGCTTGTGCTGGGACTATGACGAAAAAGGCCAGCCCTATGGCACCGAATTGGGCTGGAAGTGCTGGAAAGACGAACTCAACACCGACATGCCCGCGGAATACGGCGGCGGCAAATATGCCGACGGCAAGAGCGCCCTTAACAACACTACCATCTTCATGAATGCCTATGACCCGGAAGGCGGCTTCTGCTACAATCACGATGCTTGGGCAGACGGTATTGCCAAGCTGCAGAATCCCCTGATGGATGAGTGGAGCGAAAAGTATGCCGGCGGCGCCAAAACCGGTGTGGAATACTTGACGCAGACCGGCCGTTTCTCCCTGCATCCCGCCACCCAATATGCCGTCGCAGCCAGACCCGACGATATAGCTGAAAAGCGCGCCCAGTTTGCCCCCATCATGAGGGAATATAGCTGGAAGTGCGTGTATACCAGCAGTGACGAAGAATTTGAAGCCACTTGGAAGGAAATGGTCGAAAAGTGCAAGGCATTCGGCTATGACGATGTTGTGGACTTCTACATGGGCGAGATCCAGAACAAGCTGGCTGCCATCAAGGAAGGCAAATAAGGTAAAGGCTCAGACTACCAAAGAAAGGCCCCATGCAGCGAAAGCGGCATGGGGCCTTTATACTGCGGCGCAATCCATATACAGAAAAATGGTGAATTGGTATGATATACGAGATGGTTTGTATGGGCCATTGCCTTTTCTGAAAAATCCATTGCCATATGACCGGCGCAAAAGAACATATCTAAAAAAAGAATGAAGAAAAAACGGAAAGGACTGTGTCTAATCAGCGGAAGCGAAAGCAAGGGAGGTGAGGGATTGCCGGCCAGGCAGTTCGAGGAAGACCCGGACGAAAAGATGCGGCAGCTTGTTAGGCGGTATGGCGCGTCCATTTCCAGAATGTGCTTTCTATACCTTCGGGACAGGCATTTGGCGGAGGA
>JAEWWY010000248.1 GCA_023458835.1 Bacillota bacterium | reverse complement strand
ATGGGGGTCTGATTGAAATCCGTAATGATAAAAATATCATGATCCGGCATGGATGAAGGCGGTAAATGCAGATATGCCGCCAAATTCACCACAGGGAAGATTTCGCCCCGCGGGCAGATGACGCCCTCCATATGCGCCTGTGTGCTTGGCATCTTCTGCACCGGCTGATACTTGAGCAGTTCCCGTATCTTCGCTATATCGATGCCGTAACTGTCTTCCCCAAGCTTGAATTCCAACAGCTCCATCTCATCGGTTCCCGGATCCGTGATGTTTTCCGCTCCCGTATTTCGCATCTGTATCACCCCATCAATATTTTCCGTAGCCGGCGCCGGCATGGAGGTTTCTGCGGTCCGAAATGGAAGCGATTTTAATATCCGGGTATGAGGGGGCGGCCTCCCCATCCAGCTTGAATTTGCCAACCTCCCCGCGCAGCATCTGCGCCTGGGCAGCAAGTTCTTCGCTGGATGCCGAGCTTTCCTCCGCGGTAGCGGCATTTGTCTGCACGACCGCGGACACTTGGGAAATCCCCTGGGATATCTGTTCGATGGCCGCCGCCTGCGTTGCGGAGGCCGAATCGATCTTCTCCATAATCGTGCTGACCAACCCGGACTTTTCAGCGATTTCCCGAAGGATCTGCGCAGTCTGTTCCGTTACATGGGTCCCCTCAGCCACGCTGCCGGTGGAGTGCCGGATCAGATCGGCCGTTTGCTTTGCCGCTTCCGCGGATTTCGCCGCAAGGTTGCGCACCTCATCAGCCACAACCGCAAAGCCCTTCCCGGCGTTACCGGCGCGGGCGGCTTCGATGGCGGCGTTCAGGGCGAGAATATTTGTTTGGAAAGCAATATCCTCGATGACCTTGGTAATATTGGAAATCTTGTCGGAAGCCGCGCCGATTTCGTTCATGGCGCTGTTCAAATGGTGCATATGCTCGTTGCCCCTTTGAACGCT
The DNA here is from genome assembly GCA_023458835.1 of Bacillota bacterium. GTDB lineage: Bacteria > Bacillota > Clostridia > Christensenellales > Aristaeellaceae > JAEWAH01. Next base: position 10,800 of record JAEWWY010000248.1, on the reverse strand, counting down.
GGTGCTTGTCTGCCCCATATATTCCGCCGCCTGCCGCACATTCCTTGCGTTTTCCGCGGCCTGTTCCGCCACATTGGAGATGGAAGCGGTCAGCTCCTCCACCGTCGCCGCCTGCTCCGAGGCGCCGGACGCAAGCGCCTGCGCCGCGCTGGATACCTGGGAAGCGCCGGTGCCTACCTGATCAGCGGCGGCATTGATCAGGGACAGTGTCTGGTTCAAATCCTGCTCTGTTTTTTTCAGTGCCAGGCCAAGGGCATCCTCGTTTGAACGCAGGCGCACAGGCTTGGTAAAATCTCCGTTGCTGATGCTTTCGGCAATGGAAACCTGCTCTTGGATGCTGCCGGTCATTTCGGCAAAAGCGGAGGCGAGCTGGCCTGTCTCATCCTTGGAATCAATATCGCTCAGCTCAACATCCACATGCCCCAGGGCGATTTTCCTGGCCGCGGATACGACCCGCCCAATCGGCCTGCTGATCATACGCGATATCCACAAGCCCAGATACACGGCAACAGCCGCTGAAATGATCCCAATAACAATCAGGGTAATGATCAGGGTCGTTGCGGTGGAAATGTTGGTATCGCTGGTTGCCTTTGCGGATGCCATATCATTTTCGATCAGGCGGCCGTAATTGTCGAACAACTTCATGATATCTTCCGTGGCCGATGAAAGCACGGCGTTCGCCTCCGCCGGATTGCCCGCCTTCGCCAGCAAGAACATCTCCTGAACCGTTGCATCGTATACGTTTGAAAATATATCTGCCGCTTCATCAAACAACGCCAAATCTTCCTGTGACTGAAGCGACTTCCGGTAATCGGCTGATTCCTTCAAAAAAGACTCCTTGTACTGCAAATAGCCTTTTTCATCCTTCTGCACTTTTTTGGCATCCCCGGCATCAATAATGGCATCACGGGCATTGACGCGGGTCTGATACAGGCTTTCAAGCGAGTAGATCAAATGGCTCAAGGGTTTGGTCTCTTCTTCATAAAGCTTTGTATCCATTGCGGAAATGCTTGCCATACCGGCGATGCCGACAGCGGCGACGATGACGATGATGAGTACCATCGACAAAAAACCGGTCAGAAGCTTGCGGGTAATGCTGAAATCCCTGAACTTTTTCATGAGAACTCCTCCATTAAAATTACTGGCTGCGTCTTTTGAAGTGTAGGCCATTTCATCATGGTTACGCCAATAAGCCTTTTATGAATGCAACAATTTGGTTAGATTGTTGCATTTTAAATGTCGGAATAAGCTCGATTTCGCCACATATTTTTCGAAATATCGTATGCGGCATGATACATATCCGTCCTATCCTAATACATCCTTTTCGTATATAATATTCATGAAAAAATGTATTTTGGGGGAAGCGGCAAATGACAGTTGAACCGATCCGTGAAAAAGAAAAAATCAAGCAGCTTTATCATTATTTAAATGGTGTCAACCCAAGGTATGGTATGATTTTTAAAACGGGCATCAATACCGGCTTGCGGATCGGCGATATTTTATCACTGAGGGTCAGCGACATTTTTCATAGCGGGTATAAATTTCGTGAGCATCTGACCATCAGTGAGCAAAAAACCGGAAAGCTGAAAAAGATCAAATTGAATGAAACCTTGCGCAAATGTCTGGTCAAATACGTAAAAGAGCAAAACCTGTGTGCCGACGATTATTTATTTTACAGCCAGAAGGGCGGGCATATCGGAAGAATCCAGGTGTACAAAGTGATGCGGGAAAGCGCGTCCTCCATAGGCATTGAAAATTTTGGAACCCACAGCCTGCGCAAAACATGGGGATATTGGACGTATAAAATATCAAAATACAACATCGGCCTGATCATGGACACCTTCAACCACAGCTCGGCCGCAATTACGATCCGATATATCGGCATTAACCAGGAACAGAAGGATGAGCTGTATTCCATCGTACAGCTATAAATTTCTCATTTGTTTCTATAAGTGCTAAAGTATTGAAGAATTTTGCCGAATTATATATGGAGAAATGCCCTTTTGCGAAATGCAACAATCTAACCAGTTTGTTATATGGAAGAGATAAAAACAGCGCAGGTGCCCAGAAGCACCTGCGCTGTTTTTTGCATAAGCTGACCTTCACTCCCAATACGCGGTCACATGCATGCCGGGCAAGAGCCCGTCCGGTATGGTTTGAACGGACAGCGTCACCTGATATTTGGTGGTATCCAGCACGAGGATACCCAGGGGATTGATGCGCTTGACGGTGGCGCCCAATCTGTTTTCACCCAGTGCGTCCACCTTCACCTGCATGGCCTGCCCCACGCGAACAGACGGAATATCCAGCTCATCCACATCCACCACAAGCTCCAGTGCATCCAGTGGCCTTACCGTCATCAGCAGTTGATCCTTTCTCACCTGCTGCCCATCCTGAATATACAGCGCCGATACCACGCCGCCGCGGGGGGACGACGCTTCGAAAACGGCAGGCATCGTATGTACGGCGGCTGCGTCGTCCAGGGTAAAGAGCACGTCGCCGCGGGAGACCTGCTGCCCTTGCGCCACATGCACCTTGGCGATCACACCTTCCGCCGCGACCGGCACAGCCCTTGCACGCTCCACCCGGCCCTCTCCCACTTTATCCTTGGCATTGTAATCGTCACCCTCACCACGGTACAAGCGTACCCTGTCCTCCAGGTCAAATACGCCCGCGGGAATTTCCACCATATAGCCCTTGCCATCCACGGCGGTCACGGTGCCTGCCGCATCGACAGGATCATTGGCATCGCCGTCCCATACCCTAAGCGTTTCGCCCAGTGTGATCGCACGGTTTTTTGGCTTGTTATACGCTGTGGCAATGGTAGCCCGCACCCACTGGACATCCTCCCTGTCAATGGAACATAAGGCCCCATACTGAAGGATGACATTGGCAGCCTGGTCACCCGCCTGCGCTTTTAACAGACGGATCACGCCGCTTTGCGGCGCCAGCACCTGAAGGGGCCGGACGGTAAAAAGCGGCGCGCCCGCCTCCACCATATCGCCCGCCTTTACCCCAAAGTCCTGCATCTGCCCGCCCACCGGCGCAAACACATCCACCGTATCCACGGTTTGCGCTATGCCCTTGGCCCACCTTTGGGAAAGGTTCCCCTCCCCGCCCTGCAAAGGCTCCGCATAGGCGGAAAGGCTGCACAGCGCCAGCAGCAGGATAAAAATAAACCATTTACGTTTCATTAAGCATTCTCCTTCCGTTATTCCACACTTTTAAGGGCTTCCACCATGTCCACACTCTTGAATTTAACGCCGATGAGAAGGTTTACGGTCATGGCAAACAGCAGCGTCAGCAAGGGCGTATATATCCAGCTCACCGGCGCAATGTAGGGGATGAATTCCAGCATGGTAGGGAAGCCGTAGGTCAGCACCCACCGGTGCAGGAAGGGGCCCAGATAAAGCCCCAGGGGAAGCCCGAGGATGGCAATGATCATGTTTTCCCGCAGAATCAAATGCTTCGTCTCCCGGGGATAAAAGCCCAGCACCATCAGCGTGGCCAGCTCCCGAACCCTTTCAAAAAAGTTAAGCTGCCCCAGGGTGAAGAGCACCACCAGCAAAAGCGCCCCCGCAAACAGCACCATGACCAGAACCACCACATCCAGTACCCGCACCACCGCTTCGTTGCCGGCCCGCTCCTGGTGGATGGTACGCACCTTGACCACGCCGTCCATATCCTCTATGGCATCAGGGCGTATATTGCCGCCGCTTAAAAATACCGCCGTGGGCATGAAAGGCATCACATCCAGCTTGCGCCAGGCGCTCTTGCTAACGTACACGCCCTGGCCCAATTGTATGCTGATAATACCCTTCACCTGCACGGTGGCTTCCCGCCCATTCAGTGCCCGCAGCCGCAGGCTGTCGCCCGTTTTCAACCCCATTTCCTCCGCGGCCCGCTCGCTCAATGCGATGCCCTCCCCGGGCAGCCATACGCGCTTGCCCGCCCTTTCCAGGTATACCGTCTCGTGATGGTCCTCCAGCACATGCAGCCCTTTTAGCTGCCATTGGCCATCCGCGAAAAGCTCGCAGCTTTGTTCCATGACGGCTTCCATCCCAAGTGCCCCCGACCTCAGATACACGGCCTCCGGATACCCTTCCGGCGCCGAAGCATCCAGATCCACCCGCACGTCATAGCGCATGGTATGGGTGTAGTGGTTTTGAAGCACAAACATCACTGAATCCCGCATGCCAAAACCCGTCAGCAGCAGCGCGGAGCAGCCCACCACACCCACGATGCCGATCAAAAACCTGAAAGTGTTGCGCAGCATGTTGCGGGTGATCAGCTTGGTACTGAAGGAGAGATGCTTCCATAGAAAAGGGATGCGCTCCAGCAGTATCCGCTTTCCGTGGGCCGGGGGCTTGGGCCGGAGCAGCCCCGCCGGCGCTTCCTTCAGCGCCCGGCTGCAGCTCAAAAAGCTGGCGCCCATAGCGATGCATACCGTGAGCATGGAAGTAGCGGCCATGATCCCCGGATGCATGTACACGCCGGCATTTGGCATGTTGTAGATGGACGCCAATACCCACATCACGATGCGCCCCAGAAAAAGGCGCGCGCCCATAAGCCCTGCCAGCGCGCCCAGCGCGGATACCAGCAGCCCATAGCCCGTATAGTGCCGGATCAATTGCCCCCGGCTATACCCCAGGGAACACAGCGTGCCGATCTGCATGCGCTGGCTTTCCACCATGCGCCGCATGGTGCTGAAGGTGATCAGCGCCGCCACCAGAAAGAATACCGCCGGAAACACCTGCCCCAGCGCGCGTACCTGGTCCACTTCCTCGATGGCCATCTTGATGCCGACCTTGTCGTCCCGCGTCAAAACCAGCATTTGGGGATCATCCAGCAGCGTTTGGATCTCCCTCTTGATCTGCGTCTCGTCCGCGCCCGGCGCAAGAAGGACCACCGTCTCCTGGCAGGGCAAAAACCCCAGCGTTCCTTCAGAAACATAGGCATAACCGAAGGTAGCAGGGTCGGCGCTGAAGGAAAAGCCGTCCGAATACACCACATATTCCGGGCTGTAGCCGATGCCGCCCACCGTGAGCTCCAGGGAGGTCCCCGCCGCCGACACCGTCAAGCTGTCCCCCACGGAAATATTCGCCGCTTGCGCAAACCTTGCGTCCAGCACGCATACATTTTTCCGGCCGGACGGCAGCGCGGTACCCTGAAAAACCATCGGCTTGTTGATGCGCGCTGCACCGTCGCTCATATACAGATCCATGTCGGGATCGCCCATAAGGTCCGCGCTGGCGCGCAGGCGGACCCGGCGCTGCGCATCCAAAACACCGGGGATCTCCCTTATATCCCGCGCCTTGCGGTCGCTCATCCGGCCCGTGATCCAAATATCAGCCAGGCCGCTTTGCTTGAATTGCGTGTCAAGGTTCCTCTCCATGCCGCGCCAGGCCGCATCCAGGCCGCTGTAGAGCATGGTGGAGAGCATGCAGATGATAAATACCGCGGCGAATGATTTCCAGTTGTCCCGTATGTCGCGCTTCAGCTTGCGCCTCAAATGGGATGCATGATGTCTTTTTCTTACCACACAATGTCCTCCATGGCTGCCGGATGGGGGTTGACCTCCACCTCCTGAACCTTGCCGTTCCTCATGCGTATGATGCGCCCCGCGGCAGGTACGATGGCGGCATTATGGGTGATGATCACCACGGTCTTGCCCATATCGCGGCATACGTCGCTGAGCAGCATAAGTATCATACGCCCGGTCTGGGAGTCCAGGGCGCCGGTAGGCTCATCGCACAAAAGCAATTCCGGATTTTTGCACAGCGCCCTGGCAATCGCCACGCGCTGCTGTTCCCCGCCGGATAGCTGGGCCGGAAAATTATCCATGCGGTCAAGCAGGCCCACCCGTTCCAGCATCTCCCTGGGCGACAGGGGATTCACGCATACCTGCTGCGCCAGCTCCACATTCTCCAACGCCGTCAGGTTGGGCATGAGGTTATAAAACTGAAAAACAAAGCCTACATCCAGCCTGCGGTAGGTGTTCAATTCCTTCGCGCCAAGCTTCACGATATCCCGGCCGGCCACAAATATCCTGCCGCCGCTTGCCCGGTCCATGCCGCCCAGCAGGTTCAGCTCCGTGGTCTTCCCGGCGCCGCTGGGGCCCAGCACAGCAGCAAACTCGCCGTGCCGTATCTCAAAGTCCGCGTGGTCCACCGCCTGGATCGATACTTCCCCAATTTGATAGGTCTTGCATACTTCCTCAAACACAATGTCCGCCATGAAAGAGTTCCTTTCCGCTTAAATAACCAACTTCGTGTTGAATAAACACCACGATTATATTATAATGAACAGATCGTTGAACTACAACAAACAGATCGCCCCGGAATGTGGCGCGCCCGACAGTTGGGCCGGAATTGTCGGTTTGTCTTCCATAAAAAACGTTAACAAAGGTGAACAGGAGAAGGGAATGACGCATACCATGAAAAACGCAAAGGATGACAGAAGGATCAAATATACGAAAATGGTACTCAAGCAAAGCCTGGTAAAGCTGTTGCAGGAAAAACCCATCTCGAAAATCTCCATCAAGGAGATATGCGAAGCCGCGGACATCAACCGAAGCACCTTTTACGCCCACTATACCACGCAGTATGACCTGCTGCGGCAGGTGGTGGATGAAACGCTGCAGGATATCAACACATACCTGGACAACTTTAACTTTAAAACGTATGAACCGGAATCCTTTCAAATCATGAACCGCATTTTTGAATACATCGTGGAAAATGCCGAGCTCTGCAAGGTATTGCTGGGGGAAAACGGCGACATATCCCTGCAGAAAGAAATCATGATGATCGTTCAGCGGCAGGGCATGAAGGAATGGAAGGGCAAAAAAGCCCTTGATACGGACACGGTGGAGTATATGTATTTGTTTGGCGTCAATGCAAGCATCGGCATTGTGCAAAAATGGCTGCAAGACGGCCTGAAACAATCGGCCAGGGAAATGGCCGATCTGGTGCTTAAACTGACCTATCATGGGCTTTCCCCTTTCCTTCAGCAAAAAGATTAGGCGATTGCACCGCAATTGTAATTTTTCTTCCTGATTATGTTATTTTACATACGTTTTGTTGACATTTGCTTAACGGAAATGGTATACTTCACGTGATTGCGGCCTCACAGATATTGGCAGGAAATGCACCAATACTTGCCATGCGCGGCTGCCCACAAGGGATAACATCACTACACACAAGGAGGCTCCTATGAGAAAATTCCTATGCCTGTTGCTAGCCATGGTTTGCTTCGCGGCGCTGACCCAGACCGCCTTTGCAGGCGGCATGGCGACCGTCATCCAGGATGAGGCGGACCGGAAGATTTCCGTTCAGGGAAAAGGGAAAGACGGCAATTTCCCCGTGAACCCGGAAATTCCGGGCCAGAGCCCCACCACCGGCCTTTCTTGGGAAGGCAGCTACATGCCCATGCTTGTGCAGATCGACAACGCTGACGGCGGCATTGGCGAACGTGCTCCCTGGGGCTCCGCCTTTGCGGATATCGTATATGAAACGCCGCTTCACAAGACCGGTGATACCCGCATCTCCTACCTGTTCAGCGATGTGATTCCCGAAAGTGTCGGACCTGTGCGGTCTGCCCGCCTCACCCACGTGGAGCTGCGGGAAGAATGGGATGCCGGCTTCCTCTTTTACGGCGGGCAGGAGTATGAAGGAACAAACATCAACGATACTTTCCGCAAAACGGGCGCAACTAAAAAGGGCATTCTTTTCAGCGGCATCGTTGGCACGAATAAGCCTTGGAAGAAATACTACACCGCCGTAAAGGGCCTGCCCAGCCCCCATCACGTCAATGCCAACGTGAAGGAGATGCAGGCGCTGATCCCTGCCGATTTCAAAGCCCCCTCCAGGCCCTATCTGTTTACGGACGAGCTTCCCGAGCTTGGGGATTTTGCCTCGAACATTTCCATCACGCTTGCCAAGAAAGCATATTGCTCCAGCTTTACCTATGATCCCGAAGCAAACGTCTACCTGCGCTATGTGAACGGAGAGCCTTATGTGGACAAATCCACCAACGAGCAGCTCTCCTTCTCCAACGTCATCATCCAGCGCACCAAGGTGACCTTCTACCACGGTATCTCTGACCGGCCCCTGACAGTGAACATAGGGTCCGGCAACGCCGATATTTTCATTGGCGGGCGGTATATTCCCGGTTACTGGGTCCGCACCGGCATGAATCAGCGCACGGTATTCTTTGATCAGGAAGGCAAAGAATTGCAACTGCAAAGGGGCAAAACCTTCATCAGCATGATCGACCATAGCACTCCCGTTTCCTACACGGCAGAGTAATAAAAAAGCAAAAGGACCGCCGGTGATTTTCATCGGCGGTCCTTTTTGCATACTTTCAGGGCATCACTTGCCCATTCCGTCTATCAGCGTTACCAGCATGCCGCTTTCGTCCATCCAGTCCACCACACCGCTCAAAAACCCAGCGGGCAGTTCCACCAAAAAGGGGATCGCCCCGCGGACCAGGGGCCACTTGGCATTGGCGTAAAACTCCCGCAAGGTGATATCATCCATACAGAACAGGTCGATTCCCTGCATATCTTCCAACGTCAAGGGTTGAAAGCTTTCCCGGGTTTCTCCCCAAGAAAGCCGGCCATCCACTTGAAGCACCGGCTGCTGGGTATGAGGGTTCAGAAAGCTTACCTGGCCATCCAGCACGCTCTTCTTATCCTCCTGGCGCTGATTCCATACCAGCCCGGCCAGATATGATTGTTCCATGCCCAGTCCGTCTCCGCCAAAGGCCACGCTGATCCTGCCATTTCCCTGCATCCGCCTTCCATCCGGCAAATCCTGTCCGGCCACAGTCAGATAGCCATATGGCTCGCCATCCTCAAAAAGCTCCCACTCCATGGAAACCTGAAGGCCGCTCTCCCCTGTTTCTATTTGGCCTTTTCCTGAGAGGCGGTATCCTTCCCATTCCGGCACATCCACCTGCCAAGCGGATATGTTTCCGCTTTGCTGGAAGGTGTATACGGTTTTCCCGCCCAGCGTCCAGCTTTCCCCTTGGTCAGATGCCTTTATTTCAAGGCCTCCCTCTTTTGCAAGGTTTGCCGTCCAATCTGGCACCGCATAGAAGAATTCGGTAAGCAATTCGTCAAGGCCTACATATTTCAAGAGCCCTTCACGCCAATAAATAAATGCCTCGTTGTTCAGGGCCTGGGAAATCTGCAAAGCAATCCCTACAGATTCATCCGGGCTGAAGGAACGGCTTTCCGTTCCCCCCAGCAACTCCGTCCATGTGTCAAGCGCAGGCTTGATGCCGTGGATATACGAGTAGGGATCGGTAAACACGCCGGCATATTGCACCGGAAACGAAAAATAAGAATACATTTTGAGCAGGAACCGTATATAGTTGGCCGGCGTGATCACCACCGGCTTCTTCCCAAACAGATTGGTGACAAGATTCAGCCTTTCCTCCCAGCCGGTCATGTGAAAATCAATGGCGGACAGGCCGTTCAAATACAAATTGCCCTTGATATCCGCCTGACCGTCTTGCAAAACAGTATGGCCTGACAAGCGGAGCATATCCAGCATCCTTGCCAGGCCCCTTAAAAAACGGCCCGGCGCCTGCTCCGTCGCATCAGGATCAAGGGATGCCTTTATATGAAAATCAATGCCCGTTGCCACACCGGAATCGGCCAAGGCGGATAGGGAGCCTATCGTTCCTATATAAACCAATGCTATGCAAACACAAAGCAGGGAGATAAATCTTTTCCCCTTTTGCCTGGTCATTCCATAACTCCTCGTTCTAAAAGCGGCATATGAAAATGGGCATAATTACTGCTGTCCATTTGCCACACCCACCAGCTTGGCCCTAACCATAATGCGCTGGGCATTGCTGATACCCCCGAATGCCTGGCAGGATAACAACGTCAGAGCCGGATAGCCTACATCCCTTGTCGCCGACCAATCATTTGCCTCAATGATGGAAACCTTGACCACCTCGTATTGAAAAGACCCTAAATGAGAGGTGTGCAGGTAAACCTTGTCGCCTGCAGACAGCTTGTTCAGATTACGGAAGTAATCCCTGGTGCCTGTGCGGTGGGCGCTGATGCAGATATTGGCCACTGTATCCGGCTCCGGCGCGCGGGGAAACATGGCCGCGCCGATGCGCATATTCTTATACATTTTATTAAACGAGCCGGAACGGTACGCAGCCACCTTCACGTTAATGCCCGGGATTTCCAGCAGGTAGGACCGTTCCAAGCCATCCTTGTCCGTATCGATGGCGGCATAGCCGCTTTCATTCTCCGGCTGCTGCTCCTGCCCGGCCAAAGCGGCAAGCTCTCGGTGCTGCGCCATGGCGGTTTTATAGTCATCCTCCGGAAAATGCAGCGCGACCATTGTCATGTAGGAGGAGAGCGTATTCATCTGCGCCAGCAGCAGGTTTTGGGCCATGTCAGGCCGGACTTCCTCCGCATGTGCGGCAGTGGCCTGGTCCTCGACCTGCTTGATCAACTCTTCCAGATCGGTAAGCGTTCCATAAATTATCTCCCTGGCAGCGGTAATGGTTTTGTCCCCCCGGGTCAAGCCGTCCACCACGCGCTGATTGGACAACGAAGACAGCGTCTCCGTATCGGTAATGGGCTGTACCTGCGTCAGTAGAAAAAATGCGTTTACCACCTGCTTGCGGGCTTCAGCCAGCGAAGAATCCACCGCAGTATCATTATAAGGCTCCCTGGCGCCTTCCTTTAGTGCCTGCGCGCCCATATTCAGCGCCTGCCGCATGGAAACCGGCCCGACGTCTTCCGCCTTTGCGGTTAAAATGCCAAACGAA
>JAEWWY010000247.1 GCA_023458835.1 Bacillota bacterium | reverse complement strand
ACCATCTGCGCGGCGTACGTGCTCTCCCGGAAACATCTGGCCGGGCGGAAGACGCTGACCTTCCTGTGCATGTTCACGCTGTATTTTTCCGGGGGCATCATCCCTGATTACATGCTGATGAGCAACCTGAAAATGCTGGATACCCTGTGGTGCATGATCCTGCCCCTGGCCTTCAGCGCCTACAACCTGCTCATTATGAAGAATTACTTCGCCTCTTCCATCCCTGACAGCCTCATCGAGTCGGCGCTTATCGACGGGGCCAGCCAGTACAGGATCCTTTTAAGCGTAATCGTGCCCCTGTCCAAACCCATCATTGCCACCATCGCGCTGTTCTTCGCGGTGGGGCGGTGGAACGCCTACCAGGATGCGCTGTTCTACATCAAGCAGAACGCCAGCCTGCGGCCGCTGCAATTGAAGCTGTACTACCTGGTGGTGGCGGCCTCCGAATCCTTTCATCTGGAGGGGGGCTCCGTGGGCGTGATGACCAATCCTGAAGTATTGAAGGCCGCCTGCGTAATGTTTGCCACCATCCCCATTCTGTGCATCTACCCCTTTGTGCAGAAGTATTTCGTTCAGGGCGTCATGATCGGTGCCATCAAGGGTTGACCTTTCTTTGGTATAGTCATTAGGGCGAGCCTAATGCTAAATAAACTTGCTAGGAGGAAACAAAAATGAAGTTGTCCCGCTTGCTATCCCTGGTTCTGGCAGCCGCCATGCTGCTGGGCATTCTGGCGCTCAATGGCGCCCAGGCCCAGGAATACCCGGATTACTCCAAGGGGTTCCAGCAGCAGGTGACCATCCGCATCCCCGTGTATGACCGGGGCTTTGAAGGCTGGAATGTCACCGACAACTACTACACCCGCTGGATTCAGTCACAATTTGGCGACAAGTACAATGTGAAGGTGGAATATGTGTCCATCGGCCGCTCCACCGAAGTGGCTGACTTCATGCAGATGATCGCCGCGGGGACCGCCCCGGACATCATCTTCCACTACGACATGCCCCAGGCCGTGAACTACTATGGCGAGGGCGCCATGCAGGAGCTTGACAAGGACGAGATCGCCTTCTATGCTCCCACCTACTATGAGAAGCTGAGCTCCACCATGGACCAGTATGGCAGCCTGGAAGGGCAGACCTACTTCTTCTTTGCCCAGCGCAATCCCATCTACTACAACTACGTCACCCTCATCCGCCAGGACTGGCTGGACAAGGTGAGTCTGCCCGTGCCCACAAACCGGGAAGAGCTGGACAAGGTCGCCGCGGCTTGGAAGGATGCAGGCCTGGGCACCCTGGGAGAGCGGCTGCTGGTGAAGAGCTTCACCTTTGATTATGCCTACCGCGGCGCGCAGGTGGATCCCAAGGAACTGGCGCTGTATTCCGACCTGAACGTGGCGCCCCTCACCTGGGCTTCCGCCAAGGCCTATTTGAAGACGCTGAACACTGCCTACAACAATGGCACCGTAGACCCCGAGTTCTACCTCAAGAAGGAAGAAACCGCCGTGGTGGCGGACTTCGTGGCCGGCAAGACGGGCACCTACGGCTTCTACATCACCAGCACCACCGATGTGATCTCAAGCCTTTTGGCCAACAACCCGGATGCCAAGGTGTCCGTACTGAATCCTGCCGCCTACGCGCCCGCCGGCAGCCATCCCTACTATTACCAGTATCCGCCCTACGGCATGGTGATGGGCATCAACTCCAAGTCCACGCCTGAACAGCGGGCGGCCGTCTGGATGCTGCTGGATTGGATGATCCAGAAGGATAACCTCTTCTTCCTGCAAAACGGCGTGGAAGGCGAAAACTACACCTTGAACGCGGAAGGCCTGGCCATTCCCGTGGCGGGCTTCGCTGGCGAATCCAAGCGCAGCAACAACAATAACAAGGACTACTGGTGCCTGGTGGACGAAGTGCCCAACTATGGCGACGAGGACCTGGATTACAAGGCCAACCTGGCCAACCTGGCTCCCGCGGGCTATGAGGACCTGATCGCCCAGGCCTATGCCTACGATAAGGAAGTCAAGCCCTACGGCCTGGTGAACGCCATCTTTACCAAAGTGGTGCAAAGCTCCTCCGAGTACGCGGCGGATCTGAACGCCCTGTGGCAGGAGCTGTACGTGAAGTGCGCCACCTGCCCCGCGGACCAGTTTGAAGCCACCTACGAGGAAGCCTGCAAGGAATACCTGGAGGCCGGGTACCAGAAGATTCTGGATGAGAAGCAGGCGCTGATCGAAGCAGGCGACGTGAAGTAACAGCCGATATTCGGGAAGAAGGCCCCTGCCTCGGCGGGGGCTTTCTTCCAGAAACGGGGGAGTATCTATGCCGGTCTTGAATTACGACAAACAGGCGCTTTTGAAGGTTATCGACGATGTGGTCAAACGCACCATGCGCATGGACCTTACCTGGGAGTGGCCCTGCGGGGTGGCCTATTATGGCATCTGTGAAGCTTATGGCGCCACAGGGAATGACGAATACCTTCGGTTGGTCAGGGAACGGGTGGATGAGCTGATCGATCTGGGCCTGCCGCCTCTTACGGTAAACGCTTGCGCCATGGGCCATTGCGTATTGAGCCTATATGAGGCCACAGGGGATGAAAAGTATTGGAAAATCGCCCTGGACAAGGTGGAGTACCTGTCCCGCAAGGCTGTGCGCTTCGGCGAATCGGTGCTGCAGCATACCGTATCCTCCAAAAACGATTTCCCCGAGCAGGCCTGGGCGGATACGCTGTTCATGGCCGCCTTCTTCCTTCTCAGGATGGGTGTGAAGCTCAAGGATGAGGCCATCATCCAGGATGCCCTGAACCAGTATTACTGGCACATCCACTATTTGCAGGACCCCGCGACGGGGCTGTGGTACCATGGCTACAACAATCTTAACAGAGATCATATGTCCGGATTCTTCTGGGGCCGGGCCAACGCCTGGGCTGCCTATACCATGGCCCAGGCAGGCAAGCGTCTGCCCCAGTGGTATCTGTATCCCAAATTCCTGAGCATTGTTGGGTCCGTCAGCGAGCAATTATCCGCCCTGAAGCTTCTTCAGACGCCGGATGGCCTGTGGCGCACGATCCTTGACGATGAGGAAAGCTATGAGGAGGTTTCCGCCTCCTGCGGCATTGCCGCAGCCATGATGACAAGGGGCAACCCTTTGCATTTCAAGCACATTCAAAAAGCGCTGTGCGGTGTTCTTCAAAACATCAGCCCGGACGGGCGCGTCCTGAACGTATCCGGCGGCACCGCCGTGATGCGGGACAGGCAGGGATACCGCGAGATCTCCCGTGACTGGATCCAGGGCTGGGGCCAAGGCCTTGCGCTGGCGTTTTTGTCCGAGGTGCTTGTCCATGACGCCGCCCAGGGCGGGACGCTGTAGGGTGATCCGGGAGCCCTGCTCCCGGGTTCCTTGGAAAAGGTATGAGGGGGATGTGATCCTATGGCGGAGCGGGTGTCTGAACGCGGGGGCTTTACGCTGCCCGGCGAGGCGGGATATGAGGATTTGACATTAAGGCTCGCAGAAAAATGGGGGGCGGATGTGATCCGCGACAGCGACGGCACAAGGCTTTCACCCAAGATTTTGAACGCGGGCTATGAAATATACGCTACCCTTTGCATTATCAGGGACCATAACGAATGGGCAAAAAAGCACCCTCACACGCTGCAGCAGGTGTTTTTGATCAGTGATCCCGTTACCGCCACAGGGGATACAGTGGAGATCCCTCTTTTGGAGCGGTACTTTGGCGAGCAGTTTTCCGTAAACGGCAGCGCCGAAGCCATGCCGTACTGGCAGGTTTTTGACCGCACCCTGAACGCGGAAGTTGAAAGAAGCAACTGGCGCTACGACCCTGGGATGAAATCGGTCCGGATCACAGCCGCCGTTCCCTGGCACCGGTATACCATAAGCTTCCTGGCCTTTCGGGTGTGGGAAGAGATCAACATGTACAACAATGTCACCAACCACTGGACATCGGAGCATTTGATGCAGTTGGACCCCCGGCATCATGAGGTGCAGGAGTATCTGTTCGCGTGGCTTGACAGATGGTGCACAGAGCATCCCAAGGTGGACGTGGTCCGGTTCACATCGCTGTTTTACAACTTTGCCTTCATCTGGGGGTCCAGCCCCCGCAACCGGTATCTGTTTTCCGACTGGGCTTCCTACGACAATACGGTCAGCCCTTTGGCCCTTAAGCAGTTCGAGCAAAGAATGGGCTATGCCCTCACCGCGGAGGACTTTGTCAACAAGGGCAATTTCCAGGTCACCCACTGGCCGCCAACGGTCAGGAAGCGGGATTACATGGATTTTGTGAGCGCATTCGTGGCCGGCTTTGGCAAAAAGCTGGTGGATGCAGTCCACCAGCACGGGAAAAAGGCGTATGTATTTTACGATGACAGTTGGGTAGGCATGGAGCCTTACGGAGAGCGGTTTTCACAGATTGGATTTGACGGGCTGATCAAGTGCGTGTTTTCAGGCTATGAGGCCAGGCTTTGCGCCCATGTGCCCGTGGAGACCCATGAGCTGCGGCTGCACCCCTATCTGTTCCCGGTGGGATTAAGCGGCGCGCCTACCTTTAAGCCTGGGGGAAATCCCGCGCTGGATGCGAAAAAGTACTGGCTTCAGGTGAGGCGGGCGCTGCTCCGCGCCCCGGTCCAAAGGATCGGCCTGGGCGGCTATCTGCATCTGACGGAGGGGTTTCCTGATTTTTGCGATTATATCGGGGAGTTGGCCCATGAGTTCAGAAGCATCAAAGCGCTGCATGAGAGAGGGGAGCCTTATACGCTGCCCGTTCACGTAGCGGTGTTGCACGCCTGGGGCAAACTCCGCTCCTGGTCGCTGTCCGGCCACTTCCATGAAACGGATAAGCATGATTTGATCCATATCAATGAAGCGCTGTCGGGCCTGCCGGTGCGCGTGAGCTTTATAAGCTTTGAGGATGTGAAAGCCGGCGCGCTTGAGGATGTGCAGGCGGTGATCAATGCCGGGGCGGCAGGCACCGCCTGGAGCGGCGGGGAAAGCTGGGCCGATCCCAAGGTGGTGGAAGAGCTTACCCGGTGGGTATATGACGGAGGTGCATTTATCGGCGTCAACGAGCCTTCAGCCCTGCCCGGCGGGGATACGTATCTTCGCATGGCCCATGTGCTGGGGGTCGATCTGGATACCGGGGAAAAGGCCTGCCATGGCCGCTGGGCCTATGAAGTCATACCGGAAGAAGGCCTTCCGGCGGAGGATGTACATCTGAGACGGAAGGAAAACCTTTACCTCACCGACGGGAAAGCCCGGGTGCTTCATGAGGATGCGGGCATGCCCACCTTCACGGTGAACGGATTCGGCAAAGGGAAGGGCATCTATTTGACTTCCTTCAGGATGGAGCCGCAGGCCGCGCGTTTTTTGCTGGACCTGCTTCTGTTCGCCGCGAACATCGGAAAAGAGCAGTATTATGTTACGGATAATCCGTATGCGGAATGCGCTTATTATCCCGCCGCAAACACACTGGCGGTCGTGAATATGAGCGGAGAAAAACAGACCGCGCGGATACTTGCGCCCGGCGGCCAGGTAAGGGTCGATGTGGAGCCCTATGGTTTTGTGGCCAAGGTGCTGTAGAAAAGAGTGACCCGGGATACAGGCATTACCCCGAAGAATAAAAAAGGCGCTCAACGTAATGGCCTGATTCCTGGCCTGATGACTGCCGCAGCTATGCGGGCGAATGATAATCGCCCCTACGACGCAAGTGGTTTATTGACTTCATTGCCGGAACATACAAAAACCGGAGGAGAAGCCAGCAAACACTTGACATCGCAGGGGCGATTGTCAATCACTCGTGCAGGCTGCCGGAATGCATGCTATAGCAGCACTTGCATGTTGGTGCCGTAGAACACATCCTCGCGGCCGGACAGCAATTTCAGCAGATCTTCCATCCTGGACCAGTTATCCTGCTGGTCAAACTCATAACTGTGGCCCCAGATGTTAAGCAGCAGGGGCTTGCTCCCATCATCCTTTAAGAAAGCCTCCGCCAGTTCAAACACCTTTTTATGGTCATGGTGGCAGGTGGGCTTCAAACGCAGCGGATCATCAGGAAGGTCAAAGCCCAGGGACGCTTCCACCGTGCGGGAATAGGCAATGCCGCAATCCCTCAGCGCATCCACCACGGCGTCGGAATAGGTGCCATAGGGATAGGCCATGCCGGTGACGGGCACGC
>JAEWWY010000246.1 GCA_023458835.1 Bacillota bacterium | reverse complement strand
CAAATAGCCTCCGGCCTGGGTTGGGCGGATGTAGGCACCTACGGCCACATGGCATACCTTGCCATGGAGGATCATCCGGCGGCTTCCTCCCTGGAAAAGGTCAAGGCCGTCCTCCTTGCGCAGGCGGAGGAATTGCTGGCTCTTTCCCGGGCCGACGGCTACCGCGGCAGCCTGGGCATGGATTATCCCTGGGGCAGCAACATGACGGTGGCCAACCATGCCATGCACCTGATCCTGGCGGCGGAGCATGATCCGCACAAGGCGGCAGCATACCGCAATGCCGCCTGGCAGCACCTGCATTACCTGATGGGCGCCAACCCCATGGGCTATTGCTACATCACCGGCCATGGAGCCCTTTCCCCCGTCAGCACCCACCACCGGCCCAGCCAGGCCATGGGGCAAACGGTGCCCGGCATGCTGGCGGGCGGCCCCAACGCAGGCCTTCACGATCCTTACGCCAAAGCCATGCTTTTGGGCCAGCCCCCCGCCAAGTGCTATGTGGACAACGATGAAAGCTACGCCACCAACGAGGTGGCCATCTACTGGAATTCGCCCCTGGTTTACCTCATGGCGCTTTTGATGAAATAGCTGACTGCCCGGGGAGCACACATTTCCGGGCATTTTTTTATGCGCCCTCCCGTTTCTTATGATAGGCCTTTCTGGTATAATAGAAGTGTTTGAATTTCATCCAAATAAGCATGAAAAGAGGTCCTCGGTGCTTGAAACTGGACTACAAGGAAGTAGCGCTTGTTGACAGGGAGTGGATGGACCGGCTCTTTGCCATGGGCGAACGGGGCTCGCTGGAATACAGCTTTACCACCAGTTTTTTGTGGCGGCATATTTACCAATTCACGATCGCCCGCATGGATGATTACCTGATTGTAAAGTCCGACCCCAAAAATCCCACCTACCTGTTCCCTGTGGGGCAGGGGCCCCTGGAAAAGGTGGTCGAGGCGCTGGCGGAGGAAACCCGGCAATTGAACATCCCCCTCACCTTCAATACGGTGCTTCCCGGCGACAAGGCACGGCTGGAAGCCATGTACCCGGGAAGGTTTGAATTCACCCTTTGGCGCGACGGGGCCGACTATATTTATGAAACCCAAAGCCTGGCCACATTGTCCGGCAAAAAGCTCGCAGCCAAGCGCAACCACATCCACCGCTTTCTGGACAATCATCCCACCTGGCAGTACGAGGCGCTTACGGAGAAAAATATCGACGAGGCGCGGCAGATGAACCTGGCCTGGTGCCTGCAGGCCGGCTGCGCGGAGGATGGTTCCCTCAACGATGAATACTGCGCGGTGGAGCAGGCGTTCCGCCACTTTTCGGAGCTTAGGCTCTCCGGCGGGCTTTTGAGAACGGAGGGCCGGGTGGTGGCCTTTTCCATCGGCGACCCGCTGAATGAGGATACGTATCTGGTGCACTTTGAAAAGGCCTATGCCGATGTGCAGGGCGCCTATCCCATGATCAACCAGCAATTCGTACTGCACAACTGCATGGACTACCCCTACGTCAACCGGGAGGAGGACGCCGGCGTGCCGGGACTTAGGCATGCAAAGATGTCTTACCACCCCCACAGGCTTGTGGAAAAGTATATCGCGACGCTGAAGGAGACAGGTTTGAAATAATGATCCGGTTTGCATCGGGCAGCGACCACACACGGCTGAAGGCGCTGTGGAGCGGCATCTTCGGCGATTCTCCCGAAATGGTGGAGGTTTACTTTGATTTGCGCCACCGGGATGAGAACATGCTGGTGGAGACCCGGGATGATGACATCGCGGGCATGCTTTCCATGCTCCCCTTGCGAATTTTATCCCCCGGTTCTTCCTTTGCCGCCCGGTACATTTACGCCGTAGCCACCGATCCCAAATACCGGAACCAGGGGGTCAGCACACGCCTGCTGGACCATGCCCATGCCTTAATGCAAAGCCGGGGTGAAGCGGCGGCCATTCTGGTACCCGCATCCCCCAGCCTTTTTGATTTCTACTTAAAGCGGGGCTATCAAACCGTTTTCTCATTGGATATCACACGCCTGGAAGGCGCAAGCCTGCCCCCCTTTCCCAAGGATGGCCGGTTTGCGCCTTGCACGCCCGGGGAGTATGCGGGCCTTCGGGATAAGGCTTTTGCTTCAAGCCGCCTGTACGCCTGCTGGGATGAAAAGTCCGTGGCCTATGCTGTTTTGTCCCTTGGCCCGGAGGGAGGCGTGACCCGCCTCTTTGCCAGAGGCGGGGAAGGCGGCGCCGCCTGGGAAAGGCAGGGGGATACCGTGCTGGTCCGGGAGCTGGCCCTTGTACACATGGATGTGCCTGATGCCCTGGCGGTACTGCACGGGGCGCTGAACGCCAATGCCTATCAGGTGCGCCTTCCTGAAAGGAGCCTTCCCGGCGCGGCGGCGCTGCCCTTTGGCATGATCCGCTGGCTGATCCCGGAACCAACGCTTGCCGGCAAGCCGCCCTATCTGGCGCTGGCCCTGGATTAACGGATTGTAGAGCATGGGCTGCCGCAAAAAACAGAATGCCCATCCCCCATGCGGGCAATGTCAATAAGCATAGCAA
>JAEWWY010000245.1 GCA_023458835.1 Bacillota bacterium | reverse complement strand
CCTGTGCTCCCGGCAGGGGGCGGGGCGGCATGGGCGCTGAAAACAGCGCATGATACCACAAGAGACAGCAGGAAGGCCAATGTCCGTTTGCGCATGGGGAGCGCCTCCTTTGATGCTATTGCTCCAGGTCCATCATACGTACCTTTTGATCCAACTCCGCAAGGAACTGGGCGGGGGTGATTTGGCCCTGCAAAAAGCGGTTGAGAAACAAGTCTGTCAACTCCGTGCCGGTACCGCCGCCATATATGGGGTTGGGGCTTCTTGGCATCAGGTATGGCGCCAGCTCGCGGTATGCGGCTATGCTTTCGGGTGTCGTCCACCACATGCCCTTTTTCTGTTCCTCATACTCCCACAAAAGGATATCCAGGGTGCTTTGAATTTCGCGCTTTTCTGCCTCTTCCGCTTCGTTCAGCCTCTTTTTTACCCTTTCGATCGTTCCCTCCATCTGTTTCAGGTCAAAGCCCGGCATCGGGATCGGCTCATTTTCCCCGGGCATCATATCTGTCTTAAGGGTCGGGGGCAGGCTTTTGGCCGCAAACTCCGCAAAGGCCAGGGCAGCGGCAAGGTTCTTTGTATAGGGATTGATGATCAGCATCTGGATATCGTTGACGATCACGGGCGCATCATCCGGTCCCAAGGCAAGGGGCATGCCGCTGTAATGGGCGCTGTAGTCTGTTCTGGCGCTGATACCGTTCATGAGGTGAAACAGGTCCTGGGGCCAGTAGTTTGGGGAGGAGAAAGCGGCAGCATCGGGGATGACCGGCATCAGCGCGCCCACAGCGCTAAAATCAGCCGCCATCAGCCGCTGCAGCAACGCCTGCATGTGAGGCGTGTTGTAGGTGAGAGGCTCGCCGCTGCGCAGGCAAAGGTACTTGCGGGCTTCCAGGATATCCATGGCCAGCCATCTCTTGCAAAAGTCCGGTTCCGCCCCCTGTCCGAACAGAGACAGGGATGGGTACTTTTCGGCGTATTCCCCGGTCCACAGGGCAATAAAATCAAGCAGTCCGTCATACGTCTTGGGCACATCCGCCTTGGTAAGCCCCGCTTCTTCAAACGCCCGGGGGCTGTAGCAGTAAGCGTGATTGTATTGGTCAAAGGGCAGCGCGATGACCGTTCCATCCCGAATGAAGGCATCCTGAATATAAGGGTACATGGCCGAAACGGTATCCGCTATGAGCTCGTTATCCTGAAGGCCGATGTAATATCCCTTTTCATACAGGTCGCGCAGGCTGTAGTTGGCGCTGCTCACCGCGTAAACGTCGGCGGCATATGCGCCGCTTTGCATATGGGCGACCAGCTCCATGGTGTTGGCGGGATAGGTCTCACTAAAAACGATGGAAACTTCCGGGTTTTGCTTGCTGAAATCCTCCATGGGCAATTCCTGCGTATTCCCGGCAATGGTGAGGGTATTGCCGCCAAGCTGGCTGGGATCGGCGGTATAGACTCTGACGCCATCCTCATACGGCAGCGCAAACAATCCCCCCGGAAGCGGCGCGCCGCCGGCCACCGGGCGTACAACGGGGGTGCGGGCCGCGGTGACCGGCTCCTGAAAGGACCGGCTGATGCAAATTTCACCCTTGCGTACCAGGTATACGGTATCGGTGGCCGGATCATAACCCAGCCCGGTATAATCGCCGCTTAGCGCAAGCTTTTGCGTGACGCGGCCCGTGCCGGGGTCCAGAACGGACAGGGCCTCCGTATATCCCATGTCTCCTGTCACAACCAGCAATGTGCCTTTGGTATATGGGACGGCTAGATGAACATTCGTTTTCACAAGATCGCTTTTTCCGGTTTGCGTGTTCAGCATCATCAGGTTGCTAACCATGGACATGGCGTTTTCGGCTTTATCTATATAATAGATATTACCGCTGTCCAGCAGGAATCCGGAATACCCCCATCTGGCTTCGGTATGATCCCCATCCATTTCCGGGCTTTCAAAGGAGGCTTCCTTGACAAACACGGACGCGCTTTCCTCAAAGCGCCACAGGTTTTCCAGCCCGCTGTCCAGGGCATACAGCGTGCCGTTTTCATGAAGAAGCTCGGAAATGCGGATCGCATACTCCTGCTTTTCCGCAGCCGCCCCGGAAATGTCTGTCTTTGTGAAATCCATCAGCCGCGCCGGCGCGTCATCGCCGGTGCGATAAGCGTACAGCCCGTCCGACCGGGAGATATATAATGTGTCGTTTACCGCCGCCACCTGCTGGCTGTAATCCTCCTTCCAGGCACCGGAAAGGGTATCGAACAGAAGGGTGATATTGGACTCCGACCGGGCAGGCAGCATGGGCAGAAACAGCAGCAGCGCGAGAAGAAGCGCAGACAGTTGTCTCACAAACAACCTTACAGACATTCTCATACAGGCCTCCCATGTGTTTGCTTTCTGCGGGAATGCGGCGGGCAGTTCATTGACCGGATCGCAGGCATGTGAAATTACGGCATGCTGTATCTTCTTATACAAGCGTACCATATATTGCATATCTTGTCTATTGGAAGGATGGGGAAGAAATGTAAAAAGAGGAGGTGTTGATCCCTCCCCTTCTCTTGTTTCCCTGATGGCAATCATGCCAATGCTCTGCGGGCGCTTGATAACCGCCCCTACGGTTACCATGGGTTGATTGGCTTCCCTTTCGGAGCGTGCAAAAGCCGGAAGAGAAGCCAACATGCGCTTTACGCCGTAGAAAACAATACGCTACAGGATAGAAAAGCCCTTCACAGCACTTCCTTCATAAATGGGGATTGC
>JAEWWY010000244.1 GCA_023458835.1 Bacillota bacterium | reverse complement strand
TATCCCGGACAAAATCGGGACGGGGATGCTCCGGCCGGGGAATGGGGGTGAAGTCTGACATAAAGACCTCCAATTCATTTTTTGGCGGGCAGAATGCTGTGACTGATCCAACTTTTTTGTAGTTTTATCATTGTATGCTTAATGGGACATCATACAGCATTTCCGCTCTCTCCGAAAACGGGACATCTATCATTTGCAACAAGTTGCGCGCCGCCGGTTGATGCCTGTAGCATACCACCGGCGGCGCGCAGATGTCAATCGTTTTGGATTGCTCCATGAAAGCTATCGGCAAGGCGGATTTTTGCTGAGATTACTCCATGATTTTTGCACGTTATTTTCCCGGCGCAAGCTCCTTCATATGGTAGCCCACCTGCAGCACGATATCCTGGGGGAAATCGCCGAACTGCTCCCCGAACAGATTGATGCCGCCCACGTTCTCCGCGTCCTCCGGCACTTCGATCCGGACGGTCACGGCATCGCCGGCGCTCAATTGCAGATCGCCCAAAACGGTGCCGGAAATATACATATTGTCCAGGCAGCTTCCCCTGGCATCCACCCGCCAGGTTTTCAAAAAGCCGTGCTGTGTGGAAAGGTCCGACCACCAGGCAGGGTTCAGCCTTCCCCTGTGCTCGCCGCAGTCGCAGGGGCTTGTCCAGATGCCAAGCGCCTTGCCGTTGATGGAAACGCGGATGTCGCTCTTCCACGGGTCGCGGTACATGGGGGCCTCGGAGCACGCTTCAAAGGAGAGTTCCAGCCAGTCGACTTCGATTTCATCCATGCGCAAAATGCTGAACATGTATTCCACATAACCCTGGCGGAACCACAGAAGCTGGGCGCTGAACCGGTCCTGCAAATAAAAGGCGCGGGGGTTGTCGTCCTCCCCGATGATGCTGTTGACGCCCGCCAGGCCGCAGGTGGGCTTGATGCGGCCCACCCTGGAGTATCCGCCCACGGGCAGGTGGGTGGTGAGCACGCTGCCCGTATTCGCCGCAGGGGGCATAAGGTCGATGCTCAGCGAATCGATCTTGCGGGTGGACAGCTTGAGCATGCCGCGTATGCCGGGCATGTTCTCCGTAAAGATCAGCCCGGCCTCCTCCAGGGTGCGTATGTTCAGGGCCACGGTGGAAACGGGCACATCCAGGCTGTCCGCCAGGTCGTTGACGCTCAGCATGGACTTTTTCCCCAGAAGCTGCAGAATTTTAAGCCGGACAGGATTTGAAAGCGCCCTGGATACCTGGCACAACCGCTCCGGATCCTCAATGGCCAGGCGCATATGCTTTGTGCCCCGCATATAAAGCTTGTCCATAACCCGTTCCCCCCAAACCGCTGTATCATGGCGCTATTGTACCATAAACGGCTTGACGGGGCAGCATGAAAAGCCAAGAGGCTGCTGATGAGCATTATTTCGAGAAATATTTAAAGTATACTTTAAGATTTTGTTGATAATAATGAAGATATAGCGTAGAATATTGCTGTGGAGGTGATAGAGATGGCGATTACAACAAAGGAAGGCATTCTGAAGGTGTTGACCGCCTTCAATCCCTGGTGGAAAACCGGCGCGATTCATCCGGACTTCACCAAGCAATACCGCCGGTTTGCCTATTATGAAGCGATAAAGCGCTTGGATCAGACCGATATTAAAAGAACGGTTATCTTGACCGGTGCGCGCCGGGTCGGAAAAACAACCATCCAATATCAGATGATGGAGACCTTGCTCAAGAAAGGCGTTGCGCCGCAGAGAATCGTCTTTATATCGATGGACCATCCTATGCTGAAATTAAGCGGCCTGAATGAAATTCTGGAATGCTATCATGAGAACGTTTACGCGAATCAAGATGCATATTACTTTTTCGATGAAATCCAATATGCCCTGGACTGGGACCGCTTGCTTAAAACGATTTACGACATGCAGCCAGATACCAGGATGACCGCGACATGCTCTGCCAGCCCCGCGCTGATAAAGGGCAGCATTGAAAGCGGCGCCGGGCGCTGGAGCGTTATACAGGTGCCTACCCTGTCATTTTATGAGTACTGCGCATTGCTTGAGGTTGGGAATCTGGAGCTGGATGCCACACTCCGCCCTACTGCGTTTGCTTCCATGACACAACAGCAGCGGGTAAGCGTGATGATGAAGCTGTCCGCAGTTCAGAACCATTTCAACCGATATCTCCAGGTGGGCGGCTTTCCTGAGCGGGCTTTATCCCATAATGATTTATTGGCGCAGCAGGTCATGCGCGAAGACGTTGTGGACAAAGTGCTCAAAAGAGACTTGCCATCCCTTTACAGCATCAGAAACGCTACGGAGCTGGAACGGATATTTTTGTATTTATGCAACGTTTCCTCCAGCATTGTATCCATTGAAGCAATCGCCAAAGAACTCAACGGTGTTTCCCGGCCAACGGTTGAAAACTATATCCAATACCTTGAAAGCGCCAACTTGATCTATATCAGCCAGCCTGTGGAGATGGCGGGCCGCAAAGTGCTCAAGTCCAGGCCCAAAATCTATATTGCTGATGCGGCAATACGAAATGCCGTGCTGATGGATGACACCATTTTGACCGATCCGGAGGAGATGGGAAAAATGGTGGAAACCGCGGTGTACAAGCACGTGGCAGCATTTTATTATCAGAAAGCCGCACGTGTTGGGTATTATCGCGGCGGGAGAAAGGATAAGGAAATTGACATCGTCGTTGATTATCCGAACATCAAAAACATACTCATCGAGGTAAAGTTCCGGGAACAGGCACCGGTTGCTGATGACGATGCGATTTGCGAGCTTTGCAATGAAGCGTCTGCGGCAATCATTGTCACAAAACGGGCGGATGATTATGGGCTTCATCAAACAGCGGACGGCCATACGCTCCTGCGTATACCTGCATTTGCCTTTCTTTACCTGCTTGGGCATGCAGAACGGCATGGCTACAAAGGCATGGAGTGATTTCATCCATCATCAAGACACATTGATTTAGGATTAATTGCAGCAGCAGCCGGGTAAAATCGGCGGATCATTCTGGGTGCCGGACGCTTCCGGATCGCTTGCGAAGGCGGAAAGGTCGATGGCGGGCGAAGCCGTGCTCTGCCCGGCGGAACCGCCGGAAGAAGCGGCGGGGGCTCCGTCATTTTCCACCACCTTGATGCTGGAGCGGATCATACCCATCCAGCAGGAGTAGGTGAACGTGCCTGTACGGCCCGGGGTGAATTCAATTACGTTATCCCCTATCCCCAAGGTTTTTTCAATCTTGTATTCCGGTATGGTAATGGCGTAATTGCAGCCATTGAGGCTTCCCTTGGGGGCCTTGATGGTCCACTTCACCGGGATGCCCGCCTTGACCGTAATGG
>JAEWWY010000243.1 GCA_023458835.1 Bacillota bacterium | reverse complement strand
GCTGGTCCTATCAAAGGGTTGTGGAAACGTATGGTATGCTGGATAAGCTTCTCCCCTACGAACACTATCATAATGGCTGGGTGCGCGAAGCCGGCACCACCGAGGATGGCATTGACCGCCAGAAGCTGATGATCACCGCCATCATTGAAAAGGGTGACAGGGTCACCGCCGAGGACGTGCGCAGGATCTGGGTGCGCGACATCAAGCCCGGCGCGCCCGGCGGCATCTGCGAGCCCTTTGAGGGCGAGCTTTTAAAGGCTGCCAAAACCTGCCTGCCCGCCCGTGAATTGGGGCGCCTGTGCGATTACTCGGGACTCAACAGCTTCTCCCGGGCATGCCACCCCATCGGGCTCATCAATGCCGGCGACGTGCGCGGCGCCATCGACGATGTGCTGGAGGTCGGCCAGCTTTATCAGACCACCAACAGCCGCGGGCTGAAGTGGGCGTGCGTGACGGCAGTCAGCATCGCCGCGGCTACAAAGCCCGGCGCTACGGTGAACAGCGTGCTTCAGGCGGTCTTTGATAACCTGGATGAGCGCCAGCGGGTGGATGGCCGGGAGGACGGCTGGTATGCCGATTATGCGGGCATCAACATCGTGGATGAAATCAAGGGCGCGCTGGAATACACAAAGGACTGCCGCGACTATAAGGACCTGCGGGAAGCCTTTGATCCCTATTACAACGGGTATGGCATGCCCTATAATGTCAGCTACGCCAACGAAGTGGTCACCAAGGGCATCTGCGTCTTCAAAATGACCGGCGGCAATTTGAAGCAGGCCATTTTAACGGCCGTCAACCTTGGGCGCGATACCGACTGCGTCGCGGCCGTGGCCTCCGGCATCTCCGGCGCACTGGACGGCACGGCGTCATTGCCCGGGGAATGGATCAGCCAGGTGGACTACGCCACTTCCGTACACCGCTTCACCAACAACAAGCGCACGCTTAGGGAGCACGCTGACGGGCTGTTGGGCGCTTACAAAAAGCGGCTTTCCAACATGCGCGCCTACGCCCAGAGGATGGGGATCGAATAACACGCCCCATGGGCGGCTTAATATCATGGTGCCTCCGCGTTCCCAAGGCTCCCGCAGGCGCAAAGCCTGCCTGGGGCGAGGAAAAGCGGAGGCACTCTTGAAGATACAATATTTTCATGCAAGGAGGCGTCCAATATGCGCATCGCCATCGGATCCGACCATGCGGGGTACGAGCTGAAAGTAAGGCTCCTGGATGCATGGTCAGTACATCTTCCCGGCATTGACGAAACGGTCAGGCGTCAGCCCGTTCGCTTTGGCGTATGATTTGCCCTCGGCCGCCCAAAGCATGCCGCGCCTTACAATTTCCTGGGCTGAAGGCGCGTTGTCAAATACATCGTCGTGGTGCCCAAGCGATGAATAGAACACGCGGCCAAGGCCCCACATTTTGGTCCAGGCCACCGGCATATCCACCGGCTTGTTCGCAATGTGGTAATAAGGGACCGAGGGGAAGCGCGTTGTGGCAAGCACCTCGATGGCCGGATCAATATGCAGGTAGTAGTGCTCGCTGCGCACCTGAAAGTCTTCTATGCCCGCCACGATAGGGTCGGATTTGGAGGTGATATTGACCGTATACTCGATACCGTCGCCGCCCGGGTGCGATACCCACTGGCCGCCGGTCATGAATTGCCAGCGGGTATCCTTGCGGAAGGCATCGCACATGCCGCCGTGGCACCCCGCCAGCCCCACGCCGGCGCCTACTGCCTCGGCCACATGCTTGGAGTGCTGTTCCTCCATCTCCCCCATCGTCCAGCAGGCAAAGATCAGGTCCAGCTTCATCAGCGCATCCAGGTCATCAAGGCATCCGTGGTCATGGGCGTAGCGCACATGAAAGCCGGCCTCACAAAGTAATTGGCCAAAGCGCTTGGCAATCAGCTCAGGCTGATGTCCATCCCACCCGCCCACAAGAAACAATGCGTTTTTCATAAACTTGGCTGCTCCTCCATATTCAGGTTTGGATCATGCGGGAACAATCACGAACAAGGGCATGATTTCGTTGCCACAAGAATACCTGCCGGTTCCGGTTCAATCGTGCGATGAAGAAATCAGCGCAAAATCAACATCATTTGGGTTTGGGCTTTCCAAGCTTCCCTCTTCATCCGCTAATAAATACCATAACACTTCCATGCCCTTTCGTCAACATAGCGAAACCGCCGCCTATGGCAAACAGCGATCCATGGCGCCCTCCAGCGTAATCTTTGTTCATGAAATCATTGCTGTCAGCCGCCCTGCCAATGGAATTTATGATAAAATACAACCGGTGCCTTCAAATGCAGCATATAACGGAGGATGAGTCCATGAAGCCCGTGAAAATCGCGATGATCGGCGTTGGGGTGATCAGCGGCATTTACCTGGAAAACATCTGCAATATGTTTCAGGAGATTGAACTGATAGGCGTGTGTGCCCTAAAGCGCGAACGCGCCGAGGCCGCAAAGGAGAAGTACGGCATTCCCAAGCTTTATGAAACGATGCATGACGCGTTCCGGGACCCTGAGGTGGATATTATCCTGAACCTCACCAGGCCCTATGAGCACTACGAAGTGACAAAGGCGGCGCTGGAAAACGGCAAGCATGTCTACAGCGAGAAGCCGCTGGGCGCTTCCCTGGAGGAAGGCCAAAGACTGGTCGCACTCGCCGAAAAGAACGGCCTAATGCTCGGCGGAGCGCCGGATACCTTCCTGGGCGCCGGGATACAAACATGCCGCCGGCTGATAGACAGTGGGTTCATCGGCACGCCCATCGGCTCCGCGGCGTTTATGATTGGTCACGGCCCCGAGTCCTGGCATCCGGATCCCGAATTTTTCTACAAATACGGCGGCGGCCCGATGCTGGATATGGGCCCTTACTACCTTACGGCGCTGATCAACCTGATGGGCGGCATTGACTCGGTAATGAGCGCCAGCAGAAAAAGCTTCCAAACGCGCGTTATCACCAGCCAGCCATTTTACGGCAAGGAGGTGGATGTGGACGTATCCACATACATCGCGGGCACGATCAGGTATGCTTCCGGCGCCATCGGCACGCTGTTCACTACCTTTGATGTATACTATCCCTTCCCGCCGCGCTTTGAAATCTATGGATCGGAGGGAACACTGCTGGTGCCTGATCCCAACCGCTTTGGCGGCCCCGTTCTTCTGTACCGGCATGAGGAAAAGGAAGCCAGGGAAATCCCTCTGATGTTCGAATACGCCGCAAACTCCCGGGGGCTGGGGCTGGCCGATATGGCCAAGGCACTGCAAACAGGCCGCGAGGCCAGGTGCGATTACCATCAAACCTTTCATGTGCTGGAGGCAATGGAAGGCTTTGAAACAAGCAGCAGAACCGGCGCCTGGGTCAGGCTCCAATCCAGCATGAAACGCCGCCCGCCGATGCACAGCAACCTGGTCAAAGGGATACTGGATTGATACATGGAGAAGTATGTGATTTTTCGGTCATCAAAGCTTATTTCAAAGGAGATGCCATCATGAAACAGATCGTTATGACAGGCCCCGGAACGAGTACGGTCAAGGACGTCCCGGATTTGCACCCAAACGATGACCAGATTCTGATCAGGCAAACATATGTGGGCGTTTGCATGTCGGAGCATCAAAACTGGAAGGATGCCAAGGCCGGCGATACCATGGGCCACGAGCCGCCGGGACAGATTGTGAAGGTCGGCAAGAACGTAAGCGGGTTTTCAGCCGGTGATTATGTCAGCGGATTATGGGGAAGCTGCCTGCCGGGCTCCGGCGGCATGGTGGAATATGCCGTTGCCGACCCCAGGCAGGATACCGTGGTAAAGCTGCCTGATCACATCCGGCATGAGGATGTCATCCTGGAGCCGCTGGCCTGCCTGATGAGCGCGGTCAGCAAGATAAAATGCACCATGCCGGGCACCAAGGTATGCGTCGTGGGCTGCGGCTATATGGGCTGCGGCATGATCAGCCTTTTGAAGCTTCGCGGCATGTTTGTGGTTGGCGTCGATATCCGGAAGGAATCCCTTGCGGATGCCAGGCGGTACGGCGCGGATGAAACCTACCTTGCCGGTGAAGTCCTCGCCCACTACCCAAACGGCAGCTTTGCGTTCGTGACCGAGTGGGGCGAAACGGACGGGTCACTGGACCTGGCCATCAA
>JAEWWY010000242.1 GCA_023458835.1 Bacillota bacterium | reverse complement strand
GGGCAGGGGCCATAGGCCTTCAAGGCGGCAATGTGCCGGGGCGTTCCATAGCCTTTGTGCTGCAAAAAGCCATAGGCAGGATACTGCTCATCAAGCTCTGCCATCTGCCTGTCCCGCGTCACCTTGGCCACGATGCTGGCTGCGGCAATGGCATAGCACAGCGCGTCGCCATGGATGATGCCCCGCTCCTCCCCCTTCAGCCCAAGCCCCTGCAGGGCGTCGATCAAAAAAAGCGATGCCGGAACTTTGGAAGCGGCCCGGCGCATGGCCTCCTTGGTGGCATTCAGAATATTGATACGGTCGATCTCCCCCGGGGTTGCCTCTCCGACACCCACATACAGCGCCGTCTGCATAATCTGCTCATACACCGCTTCCCGGCGCTGAGGGGATAGCTTTTTGCTGTCATCCACCCATTCAAGCAGCGGCTCCGGCGGCATTGCCACGCAGGCGGCAACCACGTTCCCAGCCAGCGGGCCGCGGCCCGCCTCATCCATGCCGGCAAAGAGGATGCCCATGGCCCACAGAGGCTCATCCGTTTTGATCAGTTCCGTCAGCCGCAGCTTTCGCTTCATCCTGTGCAAGCTCCTTTGGTATTTCGGGCGCCCCCGCATCCCCCGCCCTAATTGTCAAACGGGTCTTGGCAGGTTTTTCATCCCGCACAAGCTCCAGGGTGACGCGCCCCAGCTTTCCGGCCCGGAATTCATCCAGCACCACGGCAGCGCCACGGTCAGCATCCGCTACGCCGCCCTTCATCAAAAAACCGCGGCCACGGCATACCGCCTCCAAAAGCGGGAGGCCGCCAAGGGAAGTGTCGGAAAGCTTGAAGCGCTCCGCTACCGCCTCCGGCTTAACAGCCATCAAGTCTTCCAGCAGCCGGACGGCAAGCATCTGTACATCCATCACCTGGTCCCGTATGGTGCCGATATACGCCAGCCGCCGGGCGGCCCGCTGGTCATCCAGCCTGGGCCAAAGCATGCCCGGCGTGTCCAGCAGTTCCAGATAAGGCGTCACCTTCACCCATTGGTTGGCCCTGGTGACGCCGGGCCTATCCCCCACCCGGGTCACGGCACCGCCGCTTATACGGTTGATCAATGTGCTTTTCCCTACGTTGGGCACGCCAACCACCATGACCCGCACAGTCTTGCGCATGCCTTTTTGGGCGGCACGCTCCACGGCGTCCCTGGTGGCCTCCTCAATCAGTGCCAGTATATCCTTGGCCTTTCCGCCTGTGGATATAAATGGCTGTGCGGGAATACCCTGCTTTTTAAAGTATTGCAGCCATGCGCTTGTTTCCTTGGGATCGGCCAGATCGGCCTTATTCAAAAGCAGTACCCGCTTTTTGTTTTGAATCAATGCGTCCAGGTCGGGATTTCGGCTGGCATGGGGCAGCCGCGCGTCGCATAGCTCCACCACCACGTCCACTCTTCCCAGTTGCTGGCCAAGCAGCCGTTTGGCTCGCGCCATGTGTCCGGGATACCAGTTGATCTCCACGGGCGGCTCCTTCCAATTTATGGGTTTCAAGTCCAAATTTTGTTTCCTTTTAGTAATACCATTCTTTCTCCCAAAAGGCAAGCAAATTTTTCCCGCCTTTTCGGGTGTTTATCCCATGGTCCGAAGCGGCAAAGAGAAAGCGGTAAAGAATGAGCATTATATGGAAAGAAAATAGAAGCCCCGGGCGTTTCATGGTATAATGAACTGAAGTGAAGCCAACGTGAGGTTTTTATGCCGGACGACATACAGCTACAAGCATGGTTTGATTCTGTTGCTATAGAGGAATATGAACACGTGCAAAGGCTCTGCAGATTTCTGATGCATGGCGCAGGTTTTGATGTATCCCTGGCGGAGGATCTTACACAGCAGGTGTTTTTTACCGCCTGGAAAAAGCAGGAGGATCTTCGCGATCATCCAAAGGTCAGGGCCTGGCTTTATAAAACTGTCAGGTATACCTTCAACAATTTCCTGCGCAAGCAGCTTTATATGCAAAGGATGCAGGCCATGAGCCTGGATGAGCCCCTTGCCGCGGAGTGCTTCCAGCCGCAGTCGGCCGATGCCCTGGAGGCCTTGCTGGCCGGTGAACCGTCTGACGCCATGCAGCCCATTCTGAACAGGCTTTCATCCAAAGACCAGCTTCTGTACCATCATCTGTACCTGATCCCGCGGGACATCCCCTCCCTGTGCCATGATCTTGGCATCGGTGAAAAGGCGCTGAAAAAACGCATTTACAGGCTCCATCAGCGGCTGATTCATTTCATGGAGGAAGAAAATTTTAAGGCCATGTCCA
The DNA here is from genome assembly GCA_023458835.1 of Bacillota bacterium. GTDB lineage: Bacteria > Bacillota > Clostridia > Christensenellales > Aristaeellaceae > JAEWAH01. Next base: position 442 of record JAEWWY010000242.1, on the reverse strand, counting down.
AATAGCGGATCACAGATGACATGTATATAGTGAGAGGAGCATTATCATGGGCCCCAGCAATCATACGGACGCCCAAAACATACAGAATACAGATTCCCTGCTTCACGTCCTTCACCAGTTGGACCAACCGCTGGATATGATGGACACGGAGTGGATCGATGCACAGCTCAACCCCATGCCGGAAGCTGCAGCGCCTTCCATTCTCCCCTATGAGCAGGCCATGCGCAATGCCGCCGCGGCCTTGAAAGCGCAAAAAGGCCGTGCTGCCAGGCAGCGGGCCCTCAAGCGTATGTCCGCTGTTGCGGCCAGCCTTCTGCTGGTGACCGCAGGCACCTTTGGCGCTGCCAACGCGTTTCAATGGGACGGTTTTCTGCGCATCTTCTCCGTGCAGAACGGTATCCTCTCCTTTCAAACACCTGTGGAGGAAGAAGATGGCCCTGGC
>JAEWWY010000241.1 GCA_023458835.1 Bacillota bacterium | reverse complement strand
CCTTCCCGGCCCACGATTTGACCGCCGAAAATCTTCGATCCATCCCTGGCAAAGAGCAGCTTCAAGGTTAACGGCGTTGCGCCGGGATAATAACCGGCGTGGGAATTTTGGGTGATGATGAGGGTCTCGTAATCCTTCCCCTTTATAAGCCCCTGCTTTTTAAGGAGCTTTTCATTGGCGCCGGTGGCGGCGGCGGCGAGATCGAACACCTTGGCGATGGCCGTGCCCTGGGTACCGCGGTATTGGGCGCTGCCGCCCGCGATGTTGTCTGCCGCAATGCGGCCCTGACGGTTGGCGGGGCCGGCCAGGGGGATCATGGTCCGGCCCTTGAAGATGAAATCCTCCACCTCCACCGCGTCGCCCACAGCGTAGATATTGGGATCACCGGTACGCATGAAGGCATCCGTGACGATGCCGCCGGCGGGATTCACTTCAAGCCCCGCGTCTTTGGCCAAGGCGCTGTTGGGCCGCACGCCGATGGAGAGGATCACAAGATCAGTGTGAAGCTCCTTCCCGCTTTTCAGCTTCACGGTGATGCCATTGCCTGTATCCAGGAAGGAGGCTACGCCGTCTTGCAGGCATAGGTCCACGCCGCTATGGATAAGGTGTTCGTGGAGCAACTGCGCCATTTCATAATCCAGGGGAGCCATCACCTGGTCCAGCATCTCGGCAATGGTCACATGAAGGCCCGCGTGATGCAGGTTTTCCGCCATCTCCAGGCCGATGAAGCCGCCGCCCACCACCACGGCGGACGCCGCCTTATGCTCCCGGATGAAGCTGCGGATGCGGTCGGTGTCAGGCACCGTCCAAAGCGTCATAACACGGTTTGATTCCCGGCCGGGGATGGGGGGCATAAGCGGTGAGGAGCCGGTGGCCAGCACCAGCACATCATAAGCCTCCGTATAGCGGATGTTGTTTTCCAAATCCTGAACAACGACGGCCTTGTTTTCCCGGTCGATGGAAACCACTTCCTGGCGGATGCGTACATCCAGGCGGAACTTGGCCTTCATGCCTTCAGGCGTCTGCAATAAAAGGGCATCCCTGGATTTGATCACATCCCCCACGTGGTAGGGCAGCCCGCAGTTGGCGTAGGAGATGTACTCGCCCCGCTCGAAAAGGATGATTTCCGCCGTTTCGTCCAAACGCCTGAGCCTTGCCGCCGCGCTGGCCCCGCCGGCCACGCCGCCTACGATCAGCACCTTTTTTCCCATAACAGCACCTTCTTGCTTGTATATGAATGAACAAGGATGAGTCAAAAACCACCAGTGTCATTTTAGTCCGGCTTCCTTTCTCGCTCTGTGACTTTGTCACAAAGAAAAGATCAGGGCATATCAAAGGGAAATCCGCACGGATGCAGAATAGAGAACAGCAATGGATAAAGGAATAAGGGAGTGATCCTGTGCGAAGCATCCTCCGTGGCGAATGGATTTCCACCGGGCTCAAGAATGAAAAGGCTGTCCCTGTTTTCCGCAGGGGGTTTGCTGTAAGGCCCGTGCGAAAGGCAACACTGTACATAACGGCGCTGGGCGTGTATGAGGCAACCCTTAACGGCAGGCGTGTGGGGGAGTTTGTGCTGGCCCCCGGATGGACGGATTATGACAAGCGGCTGCAGGTGCAGCAATATGATGTGACACCGCTGCTAAAGGAGAACAACGAGCTTTTCGTTGCGGTGGGCCGTGGCTGGTACGGCAGCCGGCTGGGGTGGGAGCAGCAGCATCCGGGGGGAGACCCCGTGGCATGGATCGCCGCGCTTAGGATGGAATACGCGGACGGAACGGCAGAAGACATCGTTACGGATGGAAGCTGGGAATGGGCGGAGTCGAATGTCCTTTGCAGCACCATTTATGACGGGGAAACGGCGGACGGGCGCGCAAGGCCGCAGGATTTTCAGCCTGCCGTCTGTATTCCCCGGCCCAAGGATATCTTCATTCCCCAGGAGGGAGAGGAGATCAGGGAGCAGGAGCGCCTTTCCCCGGCTGCCCTGATCAGGACGCCCAAGGGCGAAGCTGTGATTGACTTTGGCCAGAATGTGACCGGGTACGTGCAATTCAGCGTTTTCGGCCCGGCGGGCCATCAGGTGACCATCCGCCACGGAGAGGTGCTGGACAGGGATGGGAACTTCTACACTGAAAACCTGCGCAGCGCCAAGGCGGAGTTCAACTGCATTCTTGCGGAGGGGGAGAACACATTCAAGCCCCGGTTCACGTTCTTTGGCTTCCGCTATATACAGCTCATTGGCTGGCCGGAAGAAATTGATTTGAACCGCTTCACCGCCATCGCTGTCCATTCCGACATGAAGCGCACAGGATATTTCGAATGCGGGAATCCGCTTTTAAACCGCCTGTACCAGAACATTATCTGGGGGCAGAAGGGCAACTTTCTGGATGTGCCCACCGATTGCCCCCAGCGGGATGAGCGGCTGGGCTGGACGGGGGACGCCCAGGTGTTCATCCGCACGGCCGCTTATAATTTTGATGTGCGCCGGTTCTTTGAAAAATGGCTCCATGACTTGAAATCCTGCCAGTATCCGGACGGCAGCGTTCCCGCGGTGATCCCCGATGTGCTCACAAGGGAGGCGGGGCGTTCATGGCGCGCGCTGATGGCGCCGGAGCAAAGGGGCGGCAGCGGGTCCGCCGCCTGGGGCGACGCCGCCTGCATCTGCCCCTGGCAGATGTATGTGAGCTACGGCAGCAAAACACTGCTGGCGGAACAGTTTGACAGCATGAAAAGCTGGGTGGAATATGTAAGGCGCCAGGGCGAATCGGAGGCGCTGTGGGATACCGGCACGCACTATGGCGACTGGCTGGGGCTGGACGCCCCCTCCGGCAGCTACAAGGGCAGCACGGACGAGGGGCTGATCGCCACCGCCATGTATGCCCATTCCGTCAGCCTGCTGGTGAAGGCGGGGGAGGTGCTGGGCCGGGATGTGAAGGAGTATGGGGAGCTGCACGGCCGCATCAAAACGGCGTTTAGGAAAAAGTACATGCCGGGCGGGAAGCTTGCCAGCCCCACCCAGACGGCCCATGTGCTGGCCCTGCATTTTGACTTGTGCGAGGATAAGGCAGCCGTGGCCGCGTCCCTGGCGAGGATGATCGAAGACAACGGCACGCACCTGTCTACGGGGTTTGTGGG
>JAEWWY010000240.1 GCA_023458835.1 Bacillota bacterium | reverse complement strand
TGAGCTCCTGCTTGGAGCCTATCACATGCATATGCCCGTCTTCACAAAGCCAGATGGGAAGCGGCGTGCCCCAGTAGCGCTCCCGGGACAGGCCCCAGTCCACCACGTTTTCCAAAAAGTTGCCCATGCGGCCTTCCTTGATGTTATCGGGCAGCCAGTTGACGCTGCGGTTGTTGCGCAAAAGGTCTTCCCTCAGGGCTGTCATGCGAATAAACCAGGTAGCTCTTGCATAGTACAGAAGCGGCGTATCGCAGCGCCAGCAGAAGGGGTAGTTGTGGGTATAAGCCGCTGTCGTAAGCAGCAGGCCGCGTTCTTTAAGATCGGCCAGGATGGCGGGATCGGCCTGCTTGACAAATACGTTTTCCCAGGGCGTGCCGGAAACGAACTTGCCCTGGGTGTCCACCAACTGCACGAAGGGCAGGCCGTTTTCCCGGCCCACGCGGGCGTCGTCCTCACCGAAGGCGGGGGCGATGTGCACGATGCCGGTGCCATCGGTAAGCGTGACGTAGCTGTCGCATACCACGTACCAGGCTTTTTCCCTGGGGGCTGAAAAATTGTAGAGCGGCTCGTATTCCAGGCCCTTGAGCTTTTCGCCGGGGAAGACCTCCAAAATCTCGGCCGCCGCCGCGTCATGCTCGCAGAATACAGAAGAGATGAGCGCCTTGGCCATGATGAAAATTTGACCGTTTACGGATACGCGGCAGTATTCCTCCCTGGCGTTTACGCACAGGCCCACATTGCTGGGCAGCGTCCATGGCGTGGTGGTCCAGGCCAGAAGGAAGGTGTCCTTTTCGCCTTTTACCGGAAAGCGCACAAAGGCGCTCAGATCGCTGACTTCCTTGTAACCCTGCGCCACCTCGTGGCTGGAAAGCGCGGTGCCGCAGCGGGGGCAGTAGGGCACCACCTTGTGGCCCTTGTACAAAAGGCCGCGCTTGGCGATCTCCTTAAGGCTCCACCACACGGATTCGATATAGCTGTCTTCATAGGTGATATAGGGGTGGTCCATGTCCGCCCAGAAGGCGACGCGCTCGGACATCTCCTCCCACTCGTGCAGGTACTTCCACACGCTTTTTTTGCAGGCGGCGATAAAGGGCTCGATGCCGTAAGCCTCGATTTGCGGCTTTCCGTCCAGCCCAAGCTGCTTTTCCACTTCCAGCTCCACCGGCAGGCCATGGGTATCCCAGCCGGCCTTGCGCAAAACACGCTTGCCCTTCATGGTCTGGTAGCGGGGGATCAGATCCTTGATGGAGCGGGTGAGCACGTGGCCGATATGGGGCTTGCCGTTGGCTGTGGGGGGACCGTCAAAAAAACTGAAGGATTCCGCCGCGCCGTCCCTATGGTGGAAGCTCTTTGAAATGACGTCGTTGTCCTTCCAGAAGGCGGCGATTTCCTTTTCCCGGGCCGCGAAATGCATGTCGGTGGGCACTTTTTGATACATAATGAACCTCCCGTGTCCATAATCGGCTGTTGAGGATTGCGGAGTATAAAAAAACCGCCCCAGCTTTTCTCGGGACGGATTGCTCCGCGGTACCACCCAGATTGGCGTAAAATACGCCCTCTTTGCGCAAGCGGATAAGCTTGCGGCCCTATAACGGGAGCAACCCGCCCGCACCTTGGGTTTTGCACCTTCGGCACGGAGACTCCGGGGTGATTTGGCGCGGATTTCCCCGCCGGCCTTCCACCAATGCCGGCTCGCTGGAAAGGGATTGTTCCGGGCCCGTCCCCATCATGGTCATATACTTCATCTATTATATGCATTAGGGAGAAAAAGTAAAGGGGTTTTATAAATAAGTGCATGAACCGGAAAATAGTGGTATACTGTCTGTTAAACATTGTTTTGCGGAGGGGAAAAGGGTGACAGGGTGGCTGATCAAACGGTTTATCAAAAACCATCGGGAGACGGGCAATCAAACCGTCAGGACGGCGTATGCCACCCTGGGCGCATCGGTCGGGATATGCGTCAATATTCTTCTGTCGCTGGCAAAATTTCTGATCGGCCTTTTCTCCGGCTCCGTGGCCGTGACGGCGGACGCGGCCAACAACCTGTCGGACGCGGGAGGCGCCATCGTTTCCCTGGTCAGCGCACGCATGGCGCAAAAGCCGGGGGACAAGGATCATCCCTTTGGCCATGGACGGATGGAGTATATCGGCGCCCTGGGCGTAGGCGTTTTGATCCTTTTAATGGGCTTTGAGCTGCTCAAAGAAGGCATTTCCAGCATCATCACGCCCTCGGCGCCGGATTTTTCCCCGGCCTCCTGGATTATCCTCTCCGGCGGTATCCTTCTCAAGGGCTGGCTGTACGTATTTTACGGCAGGCTGGGCAGGGCCATCGATTCCGCGCCGCTAAAGGCCGCGGCCAAGGATTCCATATCCGATGTGCTGGCCAGCAGCGGTATTTTGGCCGGCATGCTGGCTGACAAATTTTTTGACGGCCTGCATTTGGACGGGTATGTGGGCGTTCTGGTAGCATTGTTTGTTTTGCGGGCCGGCTACCAGGTGTGCAAGGGGACGGTGGACCGGCTGCTGGGGCTCCGGCCCAGCCGGGAAATGAACGACAAGCTCATCGAAAAGCTGCTGTCCTATGAGGGCATTCTTGGGGTGCACGATCTGGTGATCCATGATTATGGGCCCGGGCGCAGCATCGCTTCCGTCCATGCGGAGGTATCGGCCAAGGCGGATATCGTTTCGATCCATGAACTTATCGATCATGCCGAACGGGACATCTCCAGGGAAATGGATATCCCGCTGCTCATCCATATGGACCCCATCGTTACCGATGATCAGGCGACCATTGAAACGCAGGCGCGGATAGGGGCGTTTTTGGCGTCGGTTGACCCCCGGCTCAAGCTGCACGACTTCCGCCGGGTGAAGCATCTGGAC
>JAEWWY010000239.1 GCA_023458835.1 Bacillota bacterium | reverse complement strand
GAGGCGCAGGCTTTCCTCCAGGGAAAGGAACAGCTCGTGCAGCGCGATGTCCGCGTCCGGCGGTGCTTCCCGCTCCGGCAGCGAATCCATAGGCACTTCACGCTTGCGGCGGCGCAGTAAAGCATAGCATTCGTGGATCAGAATACGCACGACCCATGGCTGTATTGCCGCATCCTCCCGAAGCTTTCCCCTTTGCTGCCATGCCTTTTGTATGGCCTCCTGCACGGCGTCCTCCTGGTCGCACCGCCTTTTGAGGATGCTGTAGGACACCCGGTAAAGCGTTTCCTGCATGGCAACGATGCGTGCGGCGAATTCCTCCGACGTCATGGATGCGCCCCCTGTTTTCATTTGACCGGTCAATATAAAGAGAAAAGGAGGATGGGTGAGGTTCACGGAAAGGAAAATTTTTTGATTTGTCTATCCCCTGGGATAGATATCCATCGGGCAGAGGAATTCCACTTCGCAATATTGCTCGCCCAGCCAGCTTTTTTCCACATGCTCGATAAACTGCCCGTCCCAGCGGCCGTTGCGCGCGGAAAACCAGATGCCGGCTACCAGTGAAGCCATCAGGCGCATGCGCCGCGCGCCTTCCCCATTCAGGGGATGCAGGCCGATGTAGTGAAACTGTGCCCACTGGCCGGCAGGCCAGGACCAGGTTACCATCTCCTGCCCGCCGGATGTGCGCTCCCCCTCCACCAGGTACAGATGGGTGAATTGGTTCTTGGGCGAGGTGCGGCATGCGGCTGTGTAGCTTTCCTTCGTCAAGGCGGCCATGCCGTTAACAAGCGGCGTCCCGTCCAGCAAGTTGTCCGCATAGTTATATTGGCACAATGTGCCCCGCAGGTGAAAGGCCGGCCTGGCCAGCAGCGCCGGCTTGCCCAGCATGCCGCTGTGGGATACCGTGAACCCCGCAAGCCTTGGCACGTCCACGATGGGTACAGGCTTTTCCTGCCTGCGGAAGCGGGCGGGCGTCATGTGGTACGCTTCCCGGAATGCCCTGATATACGACTGCTCGTGCTCGAACCCGGCTTCCAAAGCGATGTCGATGATCCTGTCCCCCCGCATGAGCTGCGGGATGCTGCCGGCCAGGCGCCGGGCGCGCACATATTCCATGGGCGTCAGCCCGCACAGCCTGGAAAACAGCCGGATAAGCGCAAAGCGGCTGAGCCCGCTTATTTCCGTTAACCCTTCCAGCGTTAGCGCCGCGCCACGGTTCTCTTCAATATGGGCCAGCGTCCTCGCAAAAATCTCCTGGGGCGTCGCCACATTTCCCACCGCAATTCCGGTTCATTTTTCCTTTGATGCGTGTTGTATACTATTTCCATTATAGCATCAAGGAGGCGTTGTGCAATGGCCGCGCTGCCAAATTCTGTGCGCGTTCCCTTTTCGGGCCGCGTAAAGCGGGATGGACCGCATCTGGTGCCCCACGACATGGCTTTTCCCTCGGCCATGATGTCATTGAGGGTGTTCATGGGCGGCGAGCACCGCACCCATGACCTTTCGGCCCATCACCGCGCCTGGCGGTCCGATGAGGATTATTACCTGCATCTGGGCCTTTCGGGGGAGGGCTTCCGCTTTTTGTTCGACACGGCGGAGTATTTCCGCTTCGGCGCTGAAGAGGGTGCGCAGCCGCTTCTTGACTGCTTTGCCATGGAAGGCATCCCCGTAAAGGTGTATGCCGCCAACAAGGTCCAGGGCATCGAGCATGTGTGGCGGGATGAAAAGCACCTGAAGGAGCTGGTTTTGAACACGCTTGTTCAGGGTTATCCCGTATTGCTGCTGGGGCGCACGGCCAGCGACTGGGTGGTGCTGGCCACGGGGTTTGAGGAAGGCGGCGAGACGCTGGTAGGCTGGATGTTTATTCCCGGCGCGGACATGTCCAACAAATCCTTTTCGCCGGAGGATTGCCAGTACATAAAGGATTGGGCACGTGGCGCGGATGCCGCGGCATTGGTTACGGGCGTGCCGGAAGAAGTCAAAGACAAGGAAGCCATCCTCCGCCGGGCGCTTTCCCGGGGGAAGCAATTTCTGCATATGTCTCTTGGCCATCCCCATGGTGAAAATGCCAACTTCTACGATGAATGGACAGGCCATCTGCAGAAAGCTCCCTCCTGGCCATCGCCTTTTACCGGGCGCCCTCATATTGATCCGGATATCTGGGATCTGGCCGAGCGGCGCGCCTTCGTGGCGGAATTCCTGGAGGAGGCGGGACAGGCACTAAAAACCGAGGCTCTTTCCCCCGCCGCAGATGCATGCCGCCGGATGCATGACCTGATGTGGCGCTTAAGCGGCCTTTGTGAGGGCGAGGATGCCCAGGCAAAGCTCAATGACCCCGAGGTACGCAAAGAGATCATTTCCATATTGAACACCTGCCGGGAGCTGGATCACCAGGTAGCGGCCGCCATCGGGCAGATCGTATAAATCAAGCTTGGAGGTATTGAAATGGACAGCCACATCATCGAAAATGTGCCCCGCATCGCCCAGTTCATCGGCAAGGAATCTTACCTGACGCCTTTCATCGGCTCGCTGTACGCCGCGCTGCATGGCATGGGCATTCCCAGATACTATGCCGAGCTGCTGGCCCTGTCCGGGGCAGGAAACCGGCTCACCTGGCGGCCCAATGAATGGTTTGGCGGCAACTGCGATATTCTGACCTGCGAAGAACCTCCCTTTGC
>JAEWWY010000238.1 GCA_023458835.1 Bacillota bacterium | reverse complement strand
CTCCATGATCCGGAAAGGACGGACCTGATGAGCCAAGCATGGATGATTGCCTCCGGAAAAGGCGGAGTGGGGAAGTCGACCCTGGCTGCCTCCCTGGCTGTTGGTTTGGCCATGCGGGATCAGCGCGTTGCCATTGTGGATGCGGACGTCGGCTTGCGAAGCCTGGATGTTATGCTGGGGTTGGAAAACCGTATTGTATATGACCTGGTGGACGTGATCCATGGCGCGTGCAAATTAAAGCAGGCGCTGGTCAGCCATTGGCGCTATCCGACGCTTTCGCTTCTGCCCGCAGCCCAAATGAGCGATTCCACCCAGGTTACGGCCTTGGATATGCAAAGGATCATCCTGCGGCTGAAAAAGAATTTTGCCTACGTGCTGGTGGATTGCCCCGCCGGCATCGGCAGGGGATTTCAAAATGTGCTGGGCGCCGCGGATGATACCATCCTGGTCACTACGCCGGACGACGTGGCCATGCGGGACGTGGAACGTGTCTGCGGGCTGATTACGGACTTTGGCCTGCCAAGGCCCATGCTGATCGTCAATCAGGCCATCGGTGATATGATGCGCTCAGGCGACATGTATACCCCGGAGACCATTGCACAGACACTGGATCTTGAGCTCTTGGGTGTTGTGCCCAAATCAGAGCAGGTGTACCGCCGCCTGCTCCGCCATATGACCGCCATTGAAGGCAAGGGGGATGTGCAGCCGGCTCTGAACAGAATCGTACGGCGGCTTATCGGCGAGCAGGTGCCTATCCCCATCATTGAAAAAGATTCCCGGACGGCCTTTATACGGCTCTTCCGCCGGGAGAAAAAGGGAAGTGAATGGCTATGATGATCAGCGAAAACAGGCGCTCCAAAGCGCACCTTGACCTGATACTGATCATACTCACATATGCGCTGGCGATTTTCGGGGTATTGGCGGTTACGATCGCTACTTTTCCGGTAGACTCCGCGCCTGAAAAAACACTGCTCAATCATATTGTAGGTTCTGTATATGGCTCCCGGCAGGCAATCTTTTTGTTGATTTCGCCTATTATCCTGGGCGTTATCATTTCCTTCCGGTATGAAAGCTTTCGCCTGCTGGCCCGTTTTTTCTATTATATCAGTGTATTCCTGCTGTTTCTGGTGCTGGTAACATCACAGGTCAGCGGCGTGAAGGCGTGGATGGACATCATTTGGGACTTCACCATCCAGCCTTCGGAATTTATTAAACTGGGCATGATATTGATCCTGGCCAGAATACTTTCCAGGGAAACTTCTCCCATGTCCACCTGGAAAGATTTTGTACGCATCATGTCCATTATCGGGTTGCCGGCCGTCTTCATACTGCTCCAAGGCGAATGGGGTTCTTTGTTTGTGCTGGTTTTTATCTTCGCCGTCATGCTGTATTTTGGCGGCGTCAATCTGAAAATATTGTTTGGAATGGCTGCGGCAGGCATCCTGTTGGTGCTTGCCCTATACGCTGTCGCTATGGCCAGCGGCGGCGATAATTACCGGCTGAACCGAATCCTTTCCTTCTTCAATCCTGAGCTGTATTCATCCGACGAAGCTTATCAAATGATGCAATCGAAAACCGCCATCGGCTCCGGCGGGCTTTCCGGCATCGGTATGTTTGTAAACGGCTCCATGAGCCAATTGAACTACGTACCCGCGGACTGGACGGACTTCATTTTTTCCACCATCGGGGAAGCTTTTGGTTTTATCGGCTGCGGCATTATATTGCTGTTGTACCTTCTGATCATCCTGCGTATGGTTTTTCTGGCCCGTTTTACCCAGGACAAGTTTGGACAGATGATCATCATCGGCGTGATGAGCATGTTCCTGTTCCATGTTTTTCAAAATGTGGCCATGACACTGGGTCTGATGCCCATCGCCGGGATACCGCTGCCTCTTTTAAGCTATGGCGGCTCCAATATGGTGACCAACATGGGGGGCATAGGCCTCGTGCTCAATGTGGTCAGAAACCGCAGCCTGTCTGCGCATATCAACACGCCGCAACTCCGGGCAAATACAAATAGGTATAGATGAAGTTATTCCTTCGTGAATTTTCCGCCGTTGCCAAACGCGAAGGCGCCATTTGCGGCCAGCGCAAAGTGCGCCTTGGCAATGCCCAGGTCTACCAGGCGGAAGCCTCCGGTATCCAGCACGGATGCGCTTGCCCCTTCGGCGCTATAACGGAATCTTACCGGCTGGGTATTGGCGGCGGAAGGCGCCAGAGCGGCTGCTTTTACGCCGGTTAAAAACCATGCGGGCGGTTCTCCCTCCGCGTGATACAGCCTTTCCAAAGCCTTCGGCCTGCCATGGGCCAGCGTATAGATGATCTTTTCATGTGCCGTTTGTTCTTTGGGCGTTAAACCTACCGTGATCACACATACGAGAGATTCATCTTTTTTGAGGGAAAACAGCGTACTGCCCTTATCAAATGTGCCGCCTACCCAGCAGGTGCCAAGGCCCAGCCTGGTGGCCTCCAGTACGGCCAGTTCGCCATAGTATCCGGCCTTTTCTTTCAAATGCGGGTCTGCCGCTTTTCCTTTCAGCGCGATGATCGTTCGCACCCCTGTAAACATGCCATAGCTTTTGCGAAGGCCATGAAAGGCTTCGCTGCCGTCGGGGATCAGTTCCATGACAAGGCCTGATTTCAAGTTGAATCCTTTGATCGTCTCATGAAGCACCCGCATTTTCTGAGCGTCAATGACTTGCGGAAGATAACTGCGCCGGGATTTGCGCTTTTCCATGGCTTCGTGAAGCTCCATAAATGCCCCCCTTTGCATCAGCAATGGTATTTTGTATAATATACCATGATCGAAAGCAATTGACACACCTGCCGCCTAATGAATAGAAGAAAGACCGGGACAAAAGCCCCGGTCTTTTCGCACGATATTTTGCTTATAGGCGCCGGAACAAGGAAACCACCTTGCCCAGAATGGTGACGTTCGGCACGATAATGGGCTTCATGGAAGGGTTCTCCGGCTGGAGGCGGAAGGCGCCGCTTTCCTTAAAAAACCGCTTCACGGTTGCCTCATCCTCCACCATGGCAACGACGATATCACCGTTATGCGCATCCGGCTGCTGGCGGACTACCACATAATCCCCATCCATAATGCCGGCATCAATCATGCTTTCACCCTTTACGAGCAGTACAAAAAATGTGCCCTCGCCAACCATGCTTTCCGGCAAGGCAATATTCTCTTCGATATTTTCTTCCGCCAGGATAGGGATCCCCGCTGTTACACGGCCTACCAGCGGCACGGAAACCGCCCGGGGAAACAAATCCCCCCCCAATACCTCCATCGCCCTTGGCTTCATGGAATCTCTATGCAAAAGGCCCTTTTTCTCCAGCCTGGTCAAATGCCCGTGTACCGTAGAGGTGGATTTCAAGCCCACCGCATCGCCGATTTCCCGAACGGATGGGGGATAGCCCTTGGACTGCACTTCTGACTTGATAAATTCCAAGATTTTTTGCTGGTTGTCGCCCCGTGGTTTCTTCATGGCACTACCGCCTTATATACTTTAAAAGTAAGTTCAGTATAGCATAGGGGAGATTTGATTGCAATAAAAATCAAACATTTGTTCTTATATTTGTATAGGAATCATAGGCAGCCAAAGCCTATTTCTTCTCTTCGCCGGGCAACAGCTCGTCCTTCTTTTTTTCCGGCAAGCGTACATAATTGGCCGCTTCCCTGCGCCTCATTTCCGTCATGGCGGCATAGTGCTTGCGGGTGGTGTTGACATCCGCGTGGCCCAGCACATCTGCCACCAGGTAAATATCGCCCGTTTCATGATACAGGTTCGTGCCAAAGGTGCTGCGCAGCTTGTGGGGGCTGATCCTCTTTTTCAGCGGCGCAGCCAGCAGCGCATATTTTTTCACCAGATTTTGAACCGCCCGCTGGGTGATGCGGCGCTTTTGCAGCGAAAGGAACAGCGCCTCCTCATGGCCCGGAAGGGGAATAACAAGCTTTCTTTCCTCTATATAGGAAAGCAATGCATCCGCCACCTCCTGGGGAAAATACAGCATCACCTGATTCCCGCCTTTGCGCGTCACCAAAAAGGCGTTCTGGGTAAAGTCGATGTCATCCAGGTTGATGCCCACGCACTCGCTTACGCGGATGCCTGTGCCAAGGAACAGGCACAGCATGGCATAATCCCGCAGCCGTGTAAGCGCCTGATATTTTTGCTGGCGGGGAGACAGCCTGTCGCCGCTCTGTACAATGGAGAGCATTTTTTCAACCTCTTTTTCCTCCAGCCTTAAAATGGGCTTGGCATGGAGCTTGGGCAGGGGAACCAGCGTTGTCACGTTGGAGGCGATGCGGCTGCCGGAAAAGAGGTACTCAAAGAAGGAGCGCAGCGTGGAAAGCTTGCGCATGATGCCCAGTTCATGATTGTAAATAGGCCTGGAGATGAGATTTTCCTCGTTTTCTGTTTCCATGTTCTTGTAGTACATTGTTAAATATTCTACATATTGTTCCAGATCACGCTGGGTGATGGCACCGATGTCGTCATCGGAAACGCGGCGCATATCCATATGACCAAACTGCGGCATTTCCGTTATCAGAAAGGTGAAGAAAATCCGAAGATCGTAGGCGTATGCAAGCCTGGTCAAGGTGCTGGTGGTGGTGCTGATGGCGCGCAGAAAATCGCCGCAGGCTTTGGGCAATTCCTTTAAGACCTGGCGGATCATTTCCATCCGTTTTTCGTTGGTGTGCCTTTGATAGTCCGATTGCATGCGTAACAACTCCTTGCAAATAGGCGCATTTTATCTTAAGCGGACAGGGAAATACCCGAATAGGCATGGAAAAATCGCTCACAATGGCGATGGCGCGCATCACAAAGACTTGGTGAACCAAGCATCGCTGTACCTGTTGTGCAGGCAAAATCATAAACGTGATTGAGAGGATTGAAAAATGCCTTTGGCACACCGCTTTGCAAATAACGCGGCCCTCAGGCATCAATATATCAAACCCTGCTTTTTTTGTCAATACTATTCGTAAAAGTATCCTTTCGCGAATAGTTTCGTATTGCCGGAGAGGGCTAAATCCCCTTCCCCCATGGTGCTATTTTGTTTCCTTCTTTGGCGCTGCAGCAGCAGGCGCGGAAGCTTCCTCTTGCTGCTGCCCATTCATGCGAAAGTATTCCTGAATCTGGCCCCGGGCCAGCTCGTCGCAGCGGTTGTTTTCCGGATGATCGGAATGGCCCTTCACCTTATGGAAAGTCACATGATGCTTTTTTATTTGGTGCAGTATGAGCCGCCAAAGGTCCTGGTTCTCAACCGGCTGTCCCCCGGCTGTCTTCCAGCCGTTTGACTGCCAGCGGTCTATCCACTTTTCCTCGAACGCGTTCACCAGATACGCCGAATCCGAATACAATTGGACGCGGCAGGGCATCTTCAGTTCACCCAGGCCGCTGATGGCCGCAAACAGTTCCATGCGGTTATTGGTCGTACCGGGCATGAAGCCTGATACCTCTTTTCGGTGCTCGCCAAAACAAAGGATTGCGGCCCATCCCCCGGGCCCTGGATTTCCCGAACAAGCGCCGTCTGTATAGATTTGAACCAGCCTGTGCGGCGCAACTGGGTTTTGCATGCGTAAATAACTCCTCTTATGTCAACTCTTTTGTTCATTGGATGCCATTTTTTGAAGCTTTTGGGCAACGGCATCCATGGCGGCCATCACAATGCCTCTGAACCCGTTCTTCTCCAGCTCGTAAATAGCCTCGATGGTGCTGCCAGCCGGCGAGCATACGGCATCCTTTAAAGCGCCGGGATGGGTACCGGTGGCAAGCACCATCTTCCCGGCCCCGATCATGGTCTGTGCCGCCATTTCATAAGCCACGTCCCTGGGAAGGCCAAGGCGTACGGCACCATCCCCCAAGGCTTCTATAAATGTATACACATAGGCCACGCCGCTTCCGCTGACGGCCACCACGGCATCCAAAAGCCTTTCCGGCAGCGTGCGCACAGCTCCCAGCGTCGAAAACATCTCCCGGGCCCAGGTAAGCATTTCGCAAGAGAAGGTTGTCTCCTCACAAAATACGGTGGAGCCTTCCCCCACCAAAACCGGCGTATTGACCGATACGCGCAGGATGGGCGGCTGAGAGGGTGCAAAGGCATCCTTCAAAGCATCAAAGGACCACCCGGCCACGATGGAAATCACCTGCTTGTCCCCGATATGGGGCTTGATCTCCTGTATGACATCACGCAGAAAATAAGGCTTTACAGCCAGCACCACCACATCGCAGGACTTAGCCAGATGGACATTGTCCTGCGCCGCCAGCACGCCAAATTCTTCCGCCAGCTTCGCCCGCTTATCGGGGTCACGCCTGGAGATCATGATATCCGGTCCCTTGACAAAGCTTTTTTGCAAAAGGCCTTTCATGATTGCGCCGGCCATGTTCCCGGCGCCGAGGAAACCAATTTTCATCAGCCTTTCCCCTTTCACATGATCCTGATTATACCATAGCGCCTATGCAATATCCAACCCTTTTTTCCATGGGAAAGCCAAATTCGATATTGACAGTCTGTCTATTGCAAGGTATAATAATATTCGCTCAGCACTTAGGGGCATGGTGTAATGGTAACACGTGGGTCTCCAAAACCTTTGTTGAGGGTTCGAGTCCTTCTGCCCCTGCCACAAGACGCATTTCATGCGTCTTTTTATTTTTGCATTTTTATCAGGTAAGCAAGCGATTCCTCCGGTGTATCCAACAGTGCGTTTACCAGCGTCCCGTCATCCAGCTCCCCCATGCTCTTGAGGCCATCCTCATCCAACACGATCACCCGGTGGTATTTGCCGGGGGATATTCTGCGGAACAGCTCCCGCACACTGGTTGCACCGGATGCCCCCAGCCATTCCACCTGCAGCGTTTTTTCACGCTCCAGCTTCATTTTCTTGGATATGACGCTATGGATGCATTGGACGGCTGCCATTGTTTTGCTCAGGTGTGCGGCATACATCAAATAGCAGCCCGCGATTACCAGCGACAGGTTTGCCACGCCATGAACGGCCCCCCATATGGCCAGGCCATTCATCGAAAGCCCGACGCATATGCCTGCGGTGGATAATAT
>JAEWWY010000237.1 GCA_023458835.1 Bacillota bacterium | reverse complement strand
CCCAGATCCCCTTTGGCACCATCACATACTATGTGGTCAGCGCCAATTGCAAGAACCCTGAAGCCATTGTGAAGATGCTCAATTTGAAACTGGAAAAGAGCTATGGCGCGACGGCTGAGCCCACCGTTTACGGCATCACCCCCGAAGGCTATGGCCCCTATGCCTATACGGTCATTTCCTTGGAACCCCCGATGAAGAACTTTACCGCAGCCGAAAAGGTGACCGCCGCCATTGAGACCGGCGATACCTCCAAGCTGAATGACGAAGAGAAGAACTACTACGACATGTGTATGCTGAGCCTGAACGGCGATCACACCAACAACAACTGGCATCAGTTGAAAATGTTTGGACCGGGCGGATCCCTCACTGTGCAGAAAAAGTACTGGGACGATGGCAACATCATGCGCGATGCCTTCTACGGCGCGTCTACCCAGACCATGACAGAGAAGCTTTCCACCCTGCAAAAGCAGCAACTGACCGACTTCACCGCTATCATCCTTGGTGCGTCCCTGGATGACTTTGATACCTTCGTATCCAATTGGGGCAACCTGGGTGGCACCGAAATGACCCAGGAGGTCAATGCCTGGTTCGCGGAGCAGAAGTAATTCTTAAATGGGTTCACTACTTACGTTCCGGGCGGGGAGTGTATTGCTCCCCGCCTGGGATGTTTCAGGTATCGAAAGAGCGCGCAGCGGCGCGGCGCTGTAAATGGGCAAACGCTGCACGACCGGCAACCGCCGAGATAACGGAGGTTCTATGCATAAAAAATTCCTTCGGAACCTGCCGCTGCATATCATGCTGCTGCCAGCCATGATCTTGCTGCTGATTTACAACTATATTCCCATGGCGGGCAATATAATGGCTTTTCAGAAATTCAATCCTGTGAAAGGATTTTTTAGGTCCTCGTGGGTTGGGTTCAAAAATTTCAGCTATGTTCTGGCCATGCCTGATACGTTTCAGGTGCTATGGAATACCTTTTTTATTGCCATCATGAAAATGACAGCCGGCATTGTTGTACCCGTGTTCATCGCGCTGCTGTTGAATGAAGTACGCTCCCAGAAGTATAAGAGAACATTGCAGACCATTGTCTACTTTCCTCACTTTTTAAGCTGGGTCATCCTGTCGGGGATTCTTATTGACGTACTGTCTCCATCCAAGGGGATTGTGGGACAGATCTTTGCCTCCATCGGGCTGAAGCCCATCTTTTTTCTGGGGGACCCCAAATGGTTTCCATATACGCTGGTGATTACGGAAACATGGAAGGAATTTGGTTTTGGAACCATTGTGTACCTGGCCGCGCTGACCGGCATTGATCCTACGCTGTATGAGGCCTCCATGATCGATGGCGCCAACCGCTGGAAGCAGGTAAAACACATCACCATACCCGGCATCATGCCCATTGTGGTGCTGATGATGATTTTGAGCATGGGCAATATTTTGAATGCAGGCTTTGATCCGGTATACAACCTGTACAGCCCGCAGGTCTACAAGACGGGCGATATTCTGGATACCCTGGTGTACAGGATCGGGCTTCTGGATTTTCAATACGGTGTGGCAACGGCGGTAGGCCTGTTCAAGTCCGTAGTATCCTTCACGATGCTTGCCTTATCCTATGCCTTGGCCTACAAGTATACCGACTACAGGGTGTTTTGAGAGGAGGCCGAAGCAATGCGGAAAATGACCCTGGGCATGCGCATTTTCAGCGTGATCAATTATCTGTTTCTTACCCTTATGGCCTTTACATGCCTTCTGCCGATGCTTAACCAATTGGCCATATCCTTCAGCTCCAGCGGAGCGGTGGCCATGGGCAAGGTCGGCATATGGCCGGTGGAATTTACCCTCAAATCGTATCAATACATGGCCGAGAAGCCGCTGTTCTTTTCGTCGATCCTCATATCCTTGCAGCGGCTGCTGCTGGCGGTACCGCTGAGCATGCTGGTAACCATATTGGCGGCATATCCCTTGTCCAGGCAGGATAGCGATTTCAAAGCGCGCAAGGTTTACATTTGGTATTTTGTCGTCCCCATGCTGTTTTCCGGCGGGTTGATCCCGACCTATATGATTGTCAGGTATACGGGGCTCATCGATTCCATGGGGGCTTTGGTGCTGCCATACCTCGTCAATGTATTCAATGTTATTTTGATGATGAATTTCTTCCGCTCCATTCCCAAAGAATTGGAGGAAGCGGCACTCATGGACGGTGCGGGGCATGTACGGGTGCTTATCTCCATCATACTGCCGGTATCCACGCCCGTATTGGCGACCATCGCCTTGTTCTTTATCGTCAATCATTGGAACTCCTGGTTTGACGGGCTGATCTACATGAACTCCCCGGAAAAATATCCGCTGCAGACATATTTGCAGACCATGGTGATTTCAAGGGACTTGATGGTCATGGAATCGATGCGGGATGTGCGCAATATCCCCGACATCTCCGACAGGACGGGCAAGGCTGCCCAGATTTTCCTGGCGGCGCTGCCGGTATTGATCGTGTATCCCTTCCTGCAAAAGTATTTTACCACAGGCATCGTCATGGGCAGCGTCAAAGGCTGACACCATTTATTCAAAGGAGAAGAATTATGTGGCAACTTGATTCTCCCCAGGGCCGGCTTCGGGTAGCTGTTTGGCAAAACCCGGAGGGTGGCCTCCGTTATCGCGTGATGAAAGGCGGGGCGATTATTCTGGAGGAGGGCGCCCTTGGCATCAGCACAAGCATCGGGGAATTTACCCGAAACCTTGCGTATGTAAGGCGGGAGGATGGCTCCATCCGCGAAAGCTATTCGCTGCCTGCCGGAAAAAAGGCAATCTATGAAAACTACGCCGAGGAAATGGCGCTGTTTTTCTGCCTGGAGGAAACGCCC
>JAEWWY010000236.1 GCA_023458835.1 Bacillota bacterium | reverse complement strand
CGCTGATGGACAGGGTGATGGAAACCATCGGCCAGGCAGCCGGTGCGGAACCGGACCTTTGCCCCATGCAGCCACCGGAGTCAGCCCTGGCGGCCGCACCCGCGCTGCGCATGATGTATGCCAAGGCGAAGGGCAGCGGCTGCGCCGTATTCCACATCAGCCCCACGGTGAGTGGCTTTGTGAAGGATGATCCGTCGATCGCCAAAATCGCGCGGCCTTTTTCGCCGGACCAGATCGTATACTGCAAGGCCACGCCGCTTATCCTGGATGAAAAAAGTGATATCGCAGCCTGCTTTGATGATTTCGTTTCAAGGCACGGCTATCCCCCGAAGATCGCGATTCTCAAGGGCGCCGGCGTGTTTGCGCTGGGTGGAAGCAAGGCGGAAGCGGATACCGCCCTTTCGCTGTTCCTGGATGCTGTAAAGATCGCCTGGTACGCCGGCTTTTTCGGCGGCTGCCTGCCGCTCACCGAAGAATTTGCGGAATTCATCCTGCAATGGGAAGTGGAAAACTACCGGCAGAAGGTTGCCTTTCAAGCGGGCGCGGCAAAGCGCATGGAGGGCAGGATTTGCATCGTAACCGGCGCGGCCCAGGGCTTTGGCGAGGGGATCGCCCGGGCCATTGCGGCCCAGGGTGGCTATGTGGTCGTGGCGGACATGAACGCAAAGGGCGCCGCCGTGGCGGAATCCCTGTGCGCGGCGCACGGTGCGGGCACGGCCATCGGAGTCATGGTCAACGTGGCGGACGAAGCTTCGGTAAAAGCCATGATAGAATGCGCCGTATTGCATTACGGCGGGCTGGACGTAATGGTGTCCTGCGCCGGCATATTGATTGCCGGGGGCCTGGAATCAATGAGCCTTGAGCATTTTCAAAAGGTGACGGCGGTGAACTATACAGGCTATTACCTTTGCGCCAAATACGCCGCGGCCGTGATGAAAATCCAGCACCGCTACGCGCCCGGCCATATGGCGGATATCATTGAAATCAACTCCAAAAGCGGGCTGGAGGGCAGCAAGGCAAACTTCGCCTACGCCGGCAGCAAGTTCGGCGGCATCGGCCTCACTCAGAGCTTTGCGCTGGAGCTTGCACCCTTTTTAATCAAAGTGAATGCCATCTGCCCCGGCAACCTGCTGGACGGTCCGCTTTGGAGCGACCCGGAAAAGGGGCTGTTCCGGCAGTACCTGGAGGCGGGAAAGGTGCACGGCGCCAAAACGGTGGAGGACGTGCGAAGCTTTTATGAGTCAAAGGAGCCCCTGGGCCGGGGATGCACCGTGGAAGATGTGGCGCGGGCCGTATTCTACCTGGTGGAGCAGCAGTACGAAACAGGCCAGGCGCTGCCCGTTACAGGCGGGCAGGTCATGCTGAACTGATTATGCGGAGGTGCGCTTGATGAATGACCCATTCCAAGGGAAAACCGGGGCCACTCCGCTCCTAGCCCCCATTGATGATCCATCCGCGACGGCGCGGCTGGATCATCTGGCGCAGAACATTGCCCGCTTTTCCGCCGGGGAAGCGCCGCTGCCGGAAGTCACCCGCTATGTGAACAACCATATCCACACCACCTATTCCTTTTCCCCCTATTCGCCCAGCGACGCGGCCTACCGTGCGTGGTCAAGCGGCCTTGCTACCGCTGGCATCATGGATCATGATTCGGTATCAGGCGCCATGGAGTTTGTTCAGGCCGGGGAGCTGCTGAATATCGGCGTTACGGTGGGGTTCGAGTGCCGCTGCCTGATGACAGGCACGCCCTATGACAGCCGCAGGCTCAACAACCCCGACCAGCCGGGTGTTGCCTACGTGGCCGGCCACGGTATCCCCCACCAAAGCATCGAAGAGGCCGGCCGCTGGCTCGAGCCCTACCGGCAAGAACGCGGCCGGCGAAATCTGCGTATGCTGGAGCGCCTGAACAGTCTCTCCGGCGGCGGCGCTCTGGAGGTTGATTATGAACGGGACGTGCTGCCGCTTTCCCGGGCGGAGGAGGGTGGCTCTGTCACGGAAAGGCATCTTCTATATGCGCTGGCCAACAAGGCCATCGCCCTGGCCGGGCGGGGCGCGCCATTATTGACGATGCTTCAGGACCGGCTGGGCCTTACCGCATCGGGAAAAGTTCTGGACGCATTGATGGATGAAAGCGATCCGTTTTACGCATACCGGCTGCTGGGGCTGCTCAAAAGCAGCCTGGTGGAAAAGTTCTATATCGACGCAACGGAGGAATGCCCCCACATCCTGGAATTCGTTGCTTTTACCAAATCCATCGGCGCGGTTCCGGCTTATGCGTACCTGGGAGATGTGGGCGAGTCGGTCACGGGGGACAAGAAGACCCAGGCCTTTGAGGATGAATTCCTGGATGAATTGATCCCCTGGCTGAAGGAAGCCGGCTTTACATCGGTCACGTACATGCCTACGCGCAACAGCCTGCGGCAGCTTGAACGCCTCATGCGGCTGTGCGAGGAAAACGGGCTGTTCCAAATTTCGGGTGAGGATATCAACACACCCTTCCAGCCGTTTGTGTGCCAGCATCTCATGCGCTCTGAGTTCAGCCACCTGATTGAATCCGCCTGGGCGCTGATCGGCCACGAGAAGGCCGCCACCAGGCGTTTGGAAGAAGGAATGTTCACTGAAAAGACCATTGCCGCGTATCCTGCGCTAAGCGAGAGGATCGCGCATTTTGCCGCCATTGGCAAGGACAAGAAAGGGTGAGATCAATGAAAACCACCGCTTTGCGGCTTTATGGAAAACAGGATCTGCGGCTGGAAACGTTCCATCTGCCGCAGATCAAAGACGATGAAATTCTGGTGAAAATCATTTCGGACAGCATCTGCATGTCCAGCTACAAGGCCTCTATGCAGGGAGAGGACCACAAGCGCGTGCCAAACGATGTCGCCCTCAGCCCCGTGATACTGGGCCACGAATTCTGCGCCGAAATCGTGGAGGTGGGCACAAAATGGGCTGGGCAGTACGCCATAGGGCAGCGTGTTTCGCTCCAGCCCGCCCTCAAGGGCACGTATGACGCCGCGGGGTATACCTTCCCGCACCTTGGCGGCAACGCCACCTACGGCATCATTCCGGCTGTGTACATTGAGCAGGGGAACCTGCTGCCTTACGGTGGAGAAGCATTCTTCTCAGGCTCGCTGGCAGAGCCGCTGTCCTGTGTCATCGGCGCGGTGCACGCGTGTTACCACACCACCCAGGGCGAATATGTGCATGACATGGATATAACGGAGGGCGGCTACGCGGCCATATTGGCCGGCGTGGGGCCGATGGGCCTGGCCTTGATCGACTATATGATCCACCGCTCCCGCCGCAGCAAAAAGCTTGTGGTCACCGATATCGATGAAAGGCGGCTTAACCGCGCGGCGCACATCCTTTCCCCCGGGGAGGCCGCGAAGAACGGTGTGGAGCTGATTTACCTCAACACAGCAAACATGGCCGATCCGGTGGCGGAGCTGAAAAATCTTTCGAACGGCAGGGGATACGACGAAGTGTTCATTTTCGCGCCGGTGCCTGCTGTTGTCGAGCAGGGCGACGCGATCCTTGCCTACGACGGCTGCCTGAATTTTTTCGCCGGGCCGACGAATCCCGCGTTTTCGGCGAAATTCAACTTTTATAACGTACACTACAACGCGACGCACGTGGTAGGCACCTCCGGGGGAAATACCGACGATATGAGGGAGGCGCTGGCGCTGGCCGCAAAGGGGCTGACCACTCCCGCCATTTTGGTCACACACATCGGCGGGCTTGATGCGGCAAAGGATACCACGCTGAATCTTCCCAATATTCCGGGGGGCAAGAAGCTGATTTACAACCATATTTCCCTGCCGCTCACCGCCATTGAAGATTTTGGGGAAAAGGGAAAAACCGACCCGCTTTTTCAGCGTCTTGCCCAATTGTGCGGCGAGACGGGCGGGCTGTGGAATTTGCAGGCGGAGCAATATCTGCTTCAAAATGCGCCGGCCATCGATGCGGAAAAATATAGCGTAAAGTGAACGGCCAGTTGTCCAAAGGTATAATGCCATGGGAGTCCTCCTTTGTGGTTTTGGATTGGATTGACCCGATCCCGCCGCTTGCCGGACTCTCTTTTTCGTTGTGCGCATTTTATTTTAACGCCAATGCCCATCCAAAGCGCATTACCATCGCCGCATGAATGCCTTAAACTGGTATAACTTCTCTACCGGCATCAGAAGCTACGGTAAATTTCTTTTTTCCTTCCGCACGCATTTCATGTTTCGTTCATACAAACAGTATATTTTAGTTCTCGAAATACTGAACTGGAGGACATACCATGCAATCTCGCAAAAAGCGGAAACGGAAAATCATCTGGGGCGCGCTTTTGTTGGCGCTGGCCCTGGTCGCAGCCTTCGGTATCTTCCTGCGCCCCAAGGCAGCGCGTTATGATGAGGAAACAGCCAAAACCCAGGATATCGTAACCTACTACAGCTTTTCCGGAAATGTGGAGCCGGGGGATGAAAAGATAGTGACATCCACCTCCCCCGTCCGCGTAAAATCGCTGCCTATTGCGGAAGGCACTCCTGTCAAGGCGGATGACGACATCATCATCCCCAAAAGCGGCAGCCGTGTGGAAGCGGGCATGGACGGCGTGCTGGCAAAAATTTATGTGGACGTGGACGATACCGTGCCCGCCGGGCGCGACCTGTTCCGCGTCGCCGATTACGATCATCCCGTCGTAGCCTTCCGGGTGGACGAATATGACGTGGGCGCTTTGGGCCTTGGCATGGAGGTCACCGTTTACGTTCACGCGCTGGATAAGACGCTGGCGGGCACCATTACCGAAATCGGCCGGGAAGCCAACGTATCCGGCAGCATTGCCTATTATGACGCCAAGGTGTCCGTCTCCCAGGACGGCACGCTGCGCATGGGCATGAGCGCGGAGGTCACTGCTTTGAAAGATAAAGCGGAAATGGCCACCACCATTTCCATAAAGGCCGTACAGTTTGACGAAAGCAGCGATCCATATGTGTACTGCTACAGCCGCGGCGAGGAAATCGTGCGCCAGCCGCTGCTGCTGGGCATCAATAACGGCAGCATCGTACAGGTGCTGGATGGCGTCAAATCCGGTGAAACGGTTCTCATCCCCAAGGATGACGGCCTGGCCATGATGCCCTTCCGCGACCTGCGCGATTAGTTAGGAGAAGCCTGCATGCAAGAACCGATTGTCTTAATGCGTGACATAGAAAAAACCTAC
>JAEWWY010000235.1 GCA_023458835.1 Bacillota bacterium | reverse complement strand
GCTTTGTGTGGGAATGGTGCGACCACGCTGTGTACATGGGCAAAACGCCCGACGGCAGGAAGAAGTATTTTTACGGCGGCGACTTCGGCGAATTCCCCCATGACGGCAACTTTTGCATGGACGGCCTGGTCTATCCCGACCGCAGGCCCCATACGGGCCTGAAGGAATACCAGAATGTGATCAGGCCGGTAAGGGCCAGGGCCGGCGACCTGAACAAGGGTGAGGTCATATTCGCCAGCACCCTGGATTTTGCGGACGCAAAGGATATTTTGACCGTTTCCTATGCCGTGACCAGGGATGGGGATGCCGTTCAAACGGGGGAAATCGCCGGTTTCTCCCTTCCGCCCAGGGGCGAAAAGGCCTTTACGCTGGCTTATGATGTGCCTTCCGGCGGCGACTGCTTCCTGAACATTACCTACAGGGCATCGGGCAGCCATCCCCTGATCCCGGCAGGCACGCTGCTGGGCCGGGACCAGTTCGTGCTGCGCCGTTCGGAGCGCAGGCTGAAGGCGTTATCCGGGGGCGGGATGGAGGTAAAGCGGGACCAGCGGTACATCACTGTCTCCGGCCCCAATTTCCGCTACAGGTTCGATGCGCGGCTGGGCGCTTTTGACCAGATGGTTGCGGGCAACCGCAGCCTGATCACGGAACCCATGCTGCTGAACATCTGGCGCGCCCCCACCGATAACGACCGCAACCTGAAAAATGACTGGATCAGGGCGGGGTATGACCGGGCCGTTCAAAGGGCCTATGAAGCCGAAACCCAGGAAAAGGACGGGCTGGTGATCATCACCTGCCGCTTAAGCCTTGCCCCTGTGTACCTGCAGCCCGTTTTGCGGGTGCAATCAAGGTATGTGATCGGGCGGGACGGGGCGGTGGATATAAGCTTTGCCTGTGAAAAGGACGAGGCCATGCCTTCCCTGCCCAGGTTTGGGCTCAGGCTCAAGCTGCCCGCCGATGTGCAAAACGCCCGGTACCTGGGCTTTGGCCCCTATGAAAGCTATGCGGACAAGCACAGGGCATCCTTTATGTGCGTGTTTTCCACCACGGCGGACAAGAACCACGAGGATTACCTGCGGCCCCAGGAGAACGGCAGCCACTTTGGCTGCGCCTTCGCCGAGGTTGCGGCCGATGACGGCTTTGGCCTGCGCATGGACAGCGAGACGGATTTCTCCTTCCAGCTTTCCCCCTATACCCAGGAGGAGCTGACGCAAAAGGCCCTCAATTTCGAGCTGCAAAAAGCGGCCGGTCCGGTGCTCTGCGTGGATTATAAGCTCAACGGCATCGGTTCCAATAGCTGCGGGCCCAAGCTGCTTGAAAAGTACGCCTTCAACGAGACGAGGTTTACCTTTGCGCTGCGGCTTACGCCCATGAAGTAAAGCAGGCATTCCTGCGCGCATTGCCCTGGCGGCCCATAGCTGCCAGGGCATCACTTGATCATGCGGGGCTTTTCAGGTGTATATCGGAATATAGCCGGTGCTTCGCTCCCACGGCGCCGTATGATGGAGGAATTCACTGCCGGGACGTAAACAGGCATGGAACCCGGCAGGCTCGCGGGCAGCCTGACTGCGCTGCTGCAAAGCGGCTCCGTTTTCCACCCTCTTGACAGAAAATTGAGGCCGGGGTATAATCGCTTCTGTTAGTTAGTTTGACTAACAAATGAAACTGAGGTGGCCTATGGATCCGTTCAGCATCACCCTCAATGACCTTTTGGTGAACACCTTTCATATGATCCTCAAGCTGGAGGAGGAGACGCTCAAAAGCATGAGCGGCAACAAGCTGAGCATCAGCGAGCTGCACATGCTGGAAGCCATCCACCGGAAGCCGGAGAAGGGGCGCACCATCACGGACATTGCCCAGGACCTTTCCATCACCCTGCCCACGGTGACGGTCGCCATCAACAAATTGGCGCAAAAGGGATACGTGCGCAAGCACAAGGGCCGGGAGGACGGGCGGACGGTCCATGTGCTTTTGACGGAGGAAGGCAGGCGGGCGGAGGCGGCCCACCGTTTTTTCCACCGGCATATGGTGCAGGCCGTCTCCCAGAATATCCCCCAGGAAGAACGGGAAGTTTTACTGAAGGGGCTGCGCAACCTGCAGGCTTTTTTTCAAAAGCAAGAGCAAATCGCCCATGTGCGGGAGGAAAGCAGCCATATTCAAGGAGTTGACGCGAATTGAGGATTCTGGGTACAGGCAGCGCGCTGCCTGCCCTATTCGTGCCCAATGCGGCACTGGAACAGTTTCTTGACACCAGCGACGAATGGATCACCACCCGCACCGGCATCCAAAGCAGGCACATTTTATCGGAGGAAACGCTCACGGACCTGGCTATACAGGCCGCAAAAAGGGCGCTGGAAGATGCCCATACGGCAGGCTCGGAACTGGATTTGATCCTGGGCACCACCTGCCAGGGGGAACAGATTGTTCCGGGCATCTCCTGCATGGTGCAAAAGGCCATTGGCGCTTCCTGCCCCTGCATGGATTTGAACGCCGCCTGCACAGGCTTTTTATACGCGCTGGATGTGGCATCGGCGTACCTTGCAAGCGGCAAGGCGAAAAAGATCATGATTTTAAGCGCCGAGGGCATGTCGCGGCTGTGTGACTGGAAGGACAGGGCCACCAGCGTGCTCTTTGGCGACGGCGCCGGCGCGGTGGTCGTGGACGGGCAGGACGGGCTTTTATCCATCCGCCTGTCCGTGGCGCAAGACAAGGACACGCTGTTCATTCAGTCTTCGCCCGGCAATTGCCCTTTCTCCCCTCCCGCGCCCCTTCCGGCCGGCGTGCACATGGCCGGGCAGGAGGTATTCCGCTTCGCCGTCTCCCATGCCACGGAGGATATCACAAAGGCCGCGCAGGAGGCCGGCGTCGGCTTGCCGGACATTCAATGGTTCCTTTTGCACCAGGCCAACCGGCGCATCCTGGAATCCGCGCGCCAGCGGCTGAACCAGCCGGAAGAGAAGTTCCCCAGCAACATCAGCCGTGTGGGCAATACCTCCTCCGCCAGCATCCCGATTTTGCTGGATGAGCTGAACAGGGAAGGGCGCGTAAGCGATGGCGACCTTATCGCCATGTGCGCCTTCGGAGCGGGGCTTTCCACAGGCGCCTGCGTCCTTCGCTGGCACAAGGGCAACTCCTAAGCAGCATGCTACCCTTTTTTAATAAAAATCAAAAATCAGGAGGGAAAAAACATGAGCACCTTTGAAAAAGTCGCGGATCTTCTGGCACAGCGCAAGGGAACCACCGCCGATCAGATTTCTCCGGAGAGCAAATTCCAAGACCTGAAGCTGGATTCCCTGGACGTGGCGGAATTGGTAATGGACCTGGAGGATGCTTTTGAGGTTACCATCGAAATCACCAAGGACATGGTTTCCGTACAGGATCTTGTAAAGGCGATCGATGAGGCGAAGGCATAATGGAAACGGCAATCACCAAACTGTTTGGCCTGAGCTATCCCATTTTTCAGGGGGGCATGGCCTGGGTATCGGATGCGTACCTTGCCGCTGCGGTTTCCAACGCAGGGGGGCTTGGCATCATTTCCGCCATGAGCGCCAATGGGGCGTACCTGCGCGCGGAAATCCAAAAATGCCGCGGGCTCACCAATAAGCCCTTCGGCGTGAACATCATGCTCATGAGCCCCTTTGTGGAAGAAACGGCGCAGGTGGTGCTGGAAGAGCGCGTGCCCGTGGTTACCACCGGCGCGGGCTTCCCCGGCGTGTACATGAAAAAATGGATCCCGGCAGGCATCAAGGTGGTGCCGGTGATCCCCTCCGTAGCCATCGCAAAGCGGGTGGAGCGGGAAGGCGCAAGCGCTGTTGTGGCCGAAGGCTGCGAATCCGGCGGCCATATCGGGGAATTGACCACCATGACGCTGGTTCCCCAGGTGGCGGATGCGGTGGGTATCCCTGTTCTGGCCGCGGGCGGAATCGCCGACGGCCGGGGTATCGCGGCGGCCATGATGCTTGGGGCCCAGGGCGTGCAGTGCGGCACCCGGTTCCTTGCCTCCTGTGAATGCCGCATCCATGACCATTACAAGGATCAGGTCGTTAACGCCCGGGACATCGATACCATGGTCACCGGCCGCAAGCTGGGCCACCCCGTCCGGGCGCTGAAAGGCCCCTATATGCAGGCCTTCCGCCAAAAGGAGGAGGACCCCTCCGTCACCAACGAGGAATTGGAAGCCTTCGGCACAGGCGCGCTGCGCCGGGCCGCCCAGGAGGGCGACCTGGAAACCGGCTGCTTCATGGCCGGGCAGTCCGCCGGGCTGATCAGAAGCTGCCAGCCCGTGGAGGAAATTTTAAAGGAAATGTTTGCCCAGGCGGAAGCCTGCCTGCGGGGTGGAGAAAAGTGGGCAAAATAGCGTTTGTATTTGCCGGCCAGGGCGCACAATACCCCGGCATGGGCAGGGAGCTTTACGAATCCTCCCCCGCTGCCCGAAAGGTGCTCGATGAGGCGGAAGGCCTCCGCCCCGGCACGCTGCGCATGTGCTTTGAAGGCGGCGCGCAGGAGCTGGCCATGACGGAAAACACCCAGCCCTGCCTGTTCGCTTTGGACCTGGCCTGCGCGGCGGCAGCCGTGGAAAAGGGCATCCGGCCCCATATGTGCGCCGGGTTTTCCCTGGGCGAAACGGCGGCGGCGGCCTTTGCCGGCATGCTGCCCTTTGACAGGGCCTTCGCCTTCGTCAGGGAAAGGGCATCGCTGATGCAGGCCTGCGCCCAGGCCCAACCCGGTTTCATGGCGGCTGTCCTGCGCCTGGATAACGGGCAGGTCATATCCCTGTGCAGCCGGTTTGAGCAGGTGTACCCTGTGAATTTTAATTGCCCGGGCCAGGTGGTGGTATCCGGCGCCGCCGGGCAGAAGGATGCTTTTTTGCAGGCGGTCGCAAGCCTTGGCGGCCGGGCCATGCCTTTGAAGGTGGGCGGCGCGTTCCATTCGCCCATGATGTCCGAGGCCGCTTTCAGGCTGCATGCCTGGCTCCGGGATTCCGGGCTGCAAGGGCCCGGTATCCCGCTGTATGCCAACCGCACCGCGCTTCCCTACGGGGAGGATGCCGTGGAATTGCTGTCCGGGCAGGTGGACCACCCCGTATTGTGGGAGCAGACGGTGCGCAACATGGCGTCAAGCGGCGCGGACCTGTTTGTGGAATTGGGGCCGGGCACGGTGCTTTCCGGCCTGATACACAAGATACTGCCGGAAGCCAAGGTATGCCATGTGGAAAACACGGCCAGCCTTTTGGAAGCGCTGGCCGTCACGGAAGGGAGAAACGCCTGATGCGGGACAAAATCGCCCTGGTCACGGGAGGCTCCCGGGGGATCGGCCGGGCCATCGCCCTGCGCCTTCAAAAGGAAGGGGCCCATGTGGCCTTCCTCTATGCCGGCAATGAGCAGGCGGCGCAAAAGACGCTGGAGGATTTGCTGGCCCAGGGCGGCCACGCCATGGCCATCCGGTGCGATATTTCGAACCTTTCCGGCGTGCAGGAGGCCTTTGCCCGCGTGAAAAAGGAATGGGGCGCGGTGGATATCCTGATCAACAACGCGGGCATCACCATGGACGGCCTTACCCCCAGGATGACGCAGGAGGCCTTTGACCGGGTGATCCAGGTGAACCTGAACGGGGCATTCTACCTGATCCGCACCGCCTATGGCGATTTCCTGCGCAAGCGGTGGGGCCGCATCGTCAATATCTCCTCCGTATCGGGGCTGATGGGCAACCCCGGCCAGGCCAACTATTCCGCCGCCAAGGCGGGCCTCATCGGGCTTACGAAAACCATCGCCAGGGAGCTGGCGGCCAGGAACATCACCTGCAACGCGGTGGCTCCCGGCTTTATTGAAACGGACATGACGGAAAAAATGGGCCCCGAGCTCATGGAAAAAGCGGTGCAGGCGGTTCCCGCGAAGCGCATGGGCACCGCCGAAGAAATCGCCGCCGCGGTAGCCTTCCTTTGCTCGGAGGAGGCGGGGTATATCACAGGCGCCGTTTTGCAAGTGGACGGCGGACTGTACATGTGAGGTGCAAGCCATGAAGCGTGTATTTGTCACGGGACTGGGCGTGGTATCCCCTATAGGGAACAGCGTTTCTGTTTTTTGGAATCATCTGATCTCCGGCGTATGCGGCATCGGGCCCATCACCCGCTTTGATGCGGCAAACCTCAAAGCGAAGGTGGCCGCCGAAGTGAAGGATTTTGACCCCCAGGCCTTTGGCATGGATGTATCTGCCGCCAGAAGGATGGACCTGTATGCCCAGTACGCCATGGCGGCAGCCGTGCAGGCCATGGAGGACAGCAGGTTTGAAATCATCGATCCCTGGCGGCTGGGGGTATACGTGGGCAGCGGCATCGGCGGCATGCACACCTTTGCCTCGGAAAGCGAAAAGCTGCTGACCCGCGGCCCGGACAGGGTATCCCCCTTCTTCATTCCCATGATGATCGGGAATATGGCGGCGGGGAATATCGCCATCCGCTTTGGGGCGCAGGGGCCCTGCCTGCCGGTGGTCACGGCCTGCGCCACCTCCACCCATGCCATCGGGGAAGCGTTCCGCGCCATCCGCCACGGCTATGCCGATGCCATCCTGGCCGGCGGGTCGGAAGCGGCCATCGAGCCCCTGGCTGTCGCCGGGTTCACAAGCTGCAAGGCCTTGAGCGAGGAAACCGATCCCAACGCCGCCTGCGTGCCCTTTGACCTGCGGCGCAAGGGTTTTGTGATGGGCGAGGGCGCCGGGGTCCTGCTCCTGGAGGAAGCGGAGCATGCCATCAAACGCGGCGCCCCCATCTACGGTGAGATCGTGGGCTACGGCAACACCTGCGATGCCAGCCACATCACGGCCCCCCATCCGGAGGGCCTGGGGGCCGCCAAGGCCATTGCGATGGCGGTTGAAGAAGCGGGCGGCATCGGCGCTCAGGAGAAGGTGTACGTGAACGCCCATGGCACGGGCACGCCGCCCAACGACAAAATCGAAACCATGGCGATCAAGGCGGCTTTGGGCGAAGAGAAGGCAAGGCAGTCGCTGATAAGCTCCACCAAAAGCGCCACGGGCCATATGCTGGGCGCGGCGGGGGCGGTGGAATGCATTGCCGCCTTGCTGGCCCTAAAGACCGGCATGATCCCGCCCACGCTGCACCTTTTTGAGCCCGATCCGGAGTGCGACCTTGATTACGTTCCCCATCACGCGCGTGAATGGAAGCCCGATATAGCCCTTTCCATCTCCCT
>JAEWWY010000234.1 GCA_023458835.1 Bacillota bacterium | reverse complement strand
TTATAAATCAGGGTTCTTGCAATACCAAGTGTTCCGGCGGCATCAATCTTGTCTGCGTCAAAGAGAATTTCCGCCTCCGGGCTGTTGGGAAGCCGGTCGTTCCTGTACCGGTGGGACAGGATGCACTCCCTCACCTGATTTGCCTTACCCTGCGCCCAGCCGTTTTGAACAAGAAAATCATACGCCATCTCGCTTCCGGCTTCCGCATGGCAGATCTTTGGATTTTTAAACTGCTCCTCCCTGCCGATATCGTGCAAAAGGCAGGCCGCAATCAAAACATCCAGGTCAATATGTTCCTCCTGACTTGCGATATCCAAAGCAACGTACAGCACCCGGTAGATATGCTCCTTGTCATGGGCGCTGTCCTTCATAAACGCAAGCATATGGCTTTCGATGGCTTGATACATTGCAGCCTTCATTTGATCCCTCTTTCTGCGCCTGCCGGAGGCTATAACAACTTGCTCCCCGCCCTTCTATCTCCCATCCCGTAAAAGAACCCCTTCGATTTTCAAAACATCCAGCGCAACGTCCGCCTGCATATACTCCGCCATATTGCATTCCAGCTCATAGCTGGCCGGATCTCCGCAATAGGCCAGGGGATGGAAGCTGTCCCTGGGCGCAAGCGTCCGGGCCACGTCTGCGCGGACCTTTTCGGGAAAGAAGGCGGCCATTTGGGCCGTTTCAACGGCTCCCGCATGATAATCGGGCTGGAACCTGTCCTCCCGCATGGGCGGGAAGGCAATGCTGTGTTCCACTTCAACATCCAGTTCCCACATGAAATAGACTTTGAAATCAGGCGCTTCATTGGCCGCGGCAATCGCGCTTTTGATCATGTCAATGTGCGTAGGGTCCCCGTGGGCGTTTTGAACAAAGATCCTTTTAAATCCCCAGCTTTTCAGGGACGCAAAAATATCTGTCAATAATCCCTTCATGGTTTCCGGGCGCACGGAAAAGGTGCCGGCATATTTTTTGACATCCTGGCTGATCCCCCAATAGAAGGGCGGCGCGATGAGGGCTTCAATTCCCTTCTCTTGAAGCTCCTGCTTCAAATAGCGGCAATTCAGCGTGCTTAAGTAAAAATCAGCCGACAAGTCCAAATGCGGCCCATGCCCTTCCACGATCCCGATTGGCAGCAAAACGACAGCGCCCCTGTCCGCACCGGACTGCACTTCCTGCCAGGTCATTTCCACCATTGTACCTTCAAATACGGAAAAGTTTTTTTGTGCGCCATAAGGTATCCTCTGCATAGATTCCTTCCTCTTCAATGCTTATTCTCTGAGTCTCGGAGCTTCAAAGCGGACCCGGTCCTCCGTTCGTTTTCAAAGGCTCCGGTTTGCGTACAGCACCTTTCTTATATCGCGCATGATCTGCCAGACATTATCGCCATAGTTGCTTACAAGGGTTGTCACGATATTGTTTTGGGGTTCGAATTCAGAAATAAAGCTTACGCCGGGATCGCAGCCCTGAAAGTATGGCATGCAACGGCCCCTGCTATGGGCAAGCCATACGCCATAACCATAGGCCTCTTCTCCCACACCGGTCCCGCTGCCGCTTTGCCTGCTCAGCATCTCTTCGGTCATTTTTTTCGAAAGCAGCCTGTAATCCAATAGATTATCCCAAAAGCGCTGTATATCCCCTACGGTGGTAAACGCTCCGCCCGCGCCCGTACCTTTTGCATCAACGCTGTAAATGTTGGTGCGGTACCCGTTATGTCCCTCATCAAAGATATAATTGTTGGCGCATTTTGCCGGCAGCCTGTCCAATTCATAATATCCCGTACTGTTCATGGAGCAAGCATCAAAAATATTTGTTTTCAGGAATTGATCAAAAGGGAGGCCCGCGATTTTTTCGATGATCATCGCCAGCACAACATATCCGGTATTGTTATACTGAAACTTTTCCCCGCGCGGATACATCATCGGCTTATCCATAAACAAGGGCAGAAGATCCCTGTTTGTACGGATTTTATAGTTTGGGTAATCCCTCCACAGCGCTTCGTATTCATCCATGATGCTTTCGTCAAAATAATCCGGGATGCCGGAGGTATGCGTCAGCAACTGTTTGACTGTTATCCTGCGGTCTATCCTGTGCAAATCAAATGCCAGCAGATTTTCCAATGTGTCGTCAAAACACAGCAGGCCGCGTTCAATCAACTGCAAAATTCCAACTGCCACAAATGCTTTCCCGGCAGATGCGGTTGCAAACTTTGTATCCACAGTATTGGGTATTTGATTGGGCAGATCGGCATAGCCCTGTGCTTTTTGGAACAAGGTGGTTCCATTTTGAGAAATCAAAGCACACCCGCGAAAGTCCTTGCCAACTATATTTTCCATGCTTTCGTTACTATTGCGCCCTTTCCGCATTCCGCTTCATACGCGCTTACTCTTTCAGCTTTCCAGGCATAACGCCTGTTTTCACATCGCGGTAGGAGACCATGGTGCAGCCTTTCCTTTCGATCAGCGCTTTGGTGCCCTGCCCGCTTTTGGGCGTTTCCCCGCCGCCGGAGCAGAGGAAAACCTCCACTTCCTTGCCTTCGGGCAAAAGATTCACGATAGCGTTGAAGGCCGGCGCCGGATAGCCGGCCCACACCGGGCAGCCGATGACGATCCGGTCAAATTCCTGCAGGCGGATGTCCAGCGGCCGGATGGCGGCGGCCTTGCGGCGCATCGCTTGATAGCCCCCTGGAACAAAGGCACCCAGAAAACTGCGGCTGCGGGCTTCCTTCACCCGATACAAAGGCGCATTGATCTGCGCAGCCAGGCGTTCCGCCTCCTTCCGGGTGGAACCGCCAAAGGTATAATAGATGATTGCGGTCTTCATCCTGCTGCCCCCTCATCGCATTTATTTGAGCAAGCAAATTATACCATTATGCGCGCGCGTTCACAATATAATGGCAGCAGATCAATCAGGCCTGATTTTTAGGATATAGCTTCCGCCGTTGTTTTTATTGGCCGCCATCTTCAAAAAGCTGGAAACCAAGGCGGGGTCGAATTGGGTCCCCGCTTTAAGGCGAAGCTCCGCCAAAGCCTCGTCTGCATTCTGGGCAAGCTTATAAAACTGATGGTGGGTCATGACGTCAAAAGCATCCAAAATGGAGATAATGCGCGACAACAGCGGGATCTCCTCTTCTTTCAGCCCCTGGGGATAGCCTTGCCCATTCCACCATTCATGATGACATAAAATGATATCGGCCAGATGGGCATACCTTCCGGACGCGCGGGCAATCCGATAGCCGATTTCAACATGCTTTTTCATCATGATCCATTCCGCTTCATCAAGCTGGGCCCTCTTCTGGACAATATGTTGGGGTATTCCTATTTTGCCGACATCATGCAGCCTGACAGCCAGCACAAGATCGTTCAGTTTTGCCTTGGAAAGGTTTAAAGCCTGCCCGAACTCCCTGGCAAGATGCTCCAGCCTCGCAATATGCTCCCTTGTTTCATACACCTTGTTCTGCAGCAGCTTGCCCAGTGTTTCAGCAATGTCCCACCTGACCTTTTTGCCCTCCACAAGCTTGGTTTTATACATTTGTTCTTCCGCTTCTTTTAGAACCTGGAACAAATCCGCTTCCCCGTCGGCCTTTGTGGCTGCCCCGAGGGATATGCTGAAAAGAATGTCTGCCTCCTGAATGCTTTTGCAGGCGTCCATGATTTTTTGCCTGATATCAAGAGCGGTATCCCTGTCCGTTTGGGGAAGAATCACGGCGAACTCGTCGCCGCCCCACCTTGCAATGATATCATCCGGGCGGCAGGCTTCCTTGATAATCAAAGCCATTCTTTTCAGCCAGTTGTCTCCCTCCTGATGGCCAAAGATGTCATTCACAAATTTCAGCCCGTTCATATCACCGACGATCAGGGATATGGGCAGGCCATCCCCCTTGTTTTCCATCTCCTGTATCTTCTTATCGAAATAAGCCTTGCTGTACAAGCCCGTCAATTCATCGTGAAGGGTAAGATTGGTGATGTGCGCACGCCCGCGGTTGATTTCGTCCTTCTGTTCCTTGAAAAAAAGCTGGACAAGCCCGATGGCGTTTAGCAGCAAAATGACCTGTGAAATGGCATAAGGGGCCATCTTTGGTTCTCTGAGGATATAGGAAAAGAGGATGGTATTGCATATCCAGGCTATATTCAGCAGCCCTAAAAAGCGGGCAAGATTCCCATATCTTTGGGCCGCGCCGATCATGGCCGCGCCAACCCAGGCGGCCAGGGCGAACACCGTCAGGCTGGTATATTCAATCATCTGAACGGCCGGCCAATGCAGGGCCGAAAAAAGGACAAAGAACAATAGCCAGACGATTCCCAGTCCCAAAATTGCGGGCATCCCGGCTTTCGCTTTCAGAAAACGCAAAGTGCCCCAGGCTATGACAAGGTTTGCATAGAAATAGGAACCCAGGCTCAGCAGCAGGACCGTGCGGTTCTGCCGTAAAACA
>JAEWWY010000233.1 GCA_023458835.1 Bacillota bacterium | reverse complement strand
AAAACGCCAACTTCTTCAATGTGACCGTCGCGCTGGTCTTAAACTCCGCGGGCTACGTGAGCGAAATCATTCGCGCCGGCATCCAGGCCGTGGACAACGGGCAAACAGAGGCGGCCAGGTCCCTGGGACTCAATTCCAGCCAGACCATGACCCACATTATTTTTCCGCAGGCAATCAAAAACATCCTGCCGGCGCTGTGCAATGAGTTCGTTACCGTGATCAAGGAAACATCCCTGGCCTCCACCTTCTTTGTGGGAGACCTGATGACGGCCTACAACAACATCAAGGGCCTCATGTACCTGGTTCTGGAACCCCTGATCGTGATAGGCATCATCTACTTTATATTGACGTTTACACTGAGCAAGGCCGTCGCCGTGCTGGAAAGGAGGCTGAAAGCCAGTGATTGAGGTACGTGATCTGCATAAAGCTTTCGGTGAGCTTCAAGTGCTCAAAGGGATCACCGAACGGATCGAAAAAGGGGAGGTCGTTTCCGTTATCGGGCCTTCCGGCTCGGGGAAATCCACCTTTTTGCGGTGTCTGAACCTTTTGGAAAAGCCTACACAGGGGCAGGTGCTGTTTCACGATGTGGACCTGACCCAAAAGGGCGTAAATATCGACCGGCACCGGCAGAAGATGGGGATGGTGTTCCAGCATTTCAACATCTTCCCGCATCTGACGGTGAAAGACAACATTACCCTGGCGCCTGTTTTGACGGGCAAAAAGACCAAGGCCGAAATGGAGGACTTCGCCAAGGAGCTGCTCAACCGCGTGGGACTCATCGATAAGCTGAACGAGCATCCCAGGCGGCTGTCCGGCGGGCAGAAGCAGCGGCTGGCCATCGTCAGAGCGCTGGCCATGGAGCCGGAGGTCATGCTCTTTGACGAGCCCACCAGCGCTTTGGACCCGGAAATGGTGGGGGAGGTGCTGGTGGTCATCCAGGACCTGGTGAAAAACGGCATGACAAGCATCATCGTGACCCATGAGATGGGCTTTGCCAGGGAGATATCCACCCGCGTGCTGTTTATGGACGAAGGCCGCATTGCCGAGCAGAACACGCCCCATGAATTGTTCGGCCATCCGGAGAATCCCCGGACCCAGGAGTTTTTGAAAAAGGTGCTCAGGTAACAGCGGATATAAAAAAGGAACGCATCCAAGCGGCGTTCCTTTTTTTATGGCATTGCCCGGTCAGCGCCGCACCCTGCTTGCCAGCATATAGGCGGGCAGGGATAAAAGGCTCCACAGGGCCGCGTATTGGGGGCAAATTTGACCGTCCACATGCAGGGGGAACCGGGAATAATTCCATATCTGATGGCGGCGGTTCACCGCGCGGCCCATCACATATTCCAAAGCGGTCAGCGCCGCCCCGCCCGCCAGGCATTTTTGCCACAGGGGCCGCCCGGCCATCCGGCGGTTTAGACGGTTCAACATGTAAAGCCCCGTGCCGCCCGCCACCGACATGGAGGGGGCCGTACGGCCGCGCCACATGAGCTCAATCAGCGGATAGGCCGCCGCGCCCAGGGCAAAAAGCTTCAGATCCTGTTTCAAGCGCATGCGCGTCACCTCGGCTATAGCATGCGCTGTTTCCAGCAGATTAATCCCCGAAAGAAATGCCGATGCTCCGGGCAAGGTGCACCATCTGGTCATCGGGATTCACAGGCTTGGCGACTCCGGCGATGTCCTTCAAAGGGTTGTGGGTAACGGTATTGCCCACCAGCGCCACACTGACGCCATATGTATCATCCCTGATGAGCTCCGCGGCATGCACACCGAATTGAGTGGACAATACCCTGTCATAGGCGCTGGGGCTGCCGCCCCGCTGAATGTGGC
The DNA here is from genome assembly GCA_023458835.1 of Bacillota bacterium. Lineage (GTDB taxonomy): Bacteria > Bacillota > Clostridia > Christensenellales > Aristaeellaceae > JAEWAH01. Next base: position 10,627 of record JAEWWY010000233.1, on the reverse strand, counting down.
CCGGAACGACGGAACGGGCCTCCACCCCTACCATTTCAGACAATTGGGATGCCAGCCGGGCGGCGATGCTGAAACCGGGGGAGGCTGCCCGGGCTGCCTCCCGCTCCTTCTTCTTTTGCTTGGATTCATCCAGGTCCATAGCGCCTTCCGCCACGGCGATGATGGAGAAGGGCTTCTTGCCGCTGGCCCTTGCTTCCACCACTTTGGCCACCTTTTTCACATCATAGGGGATCTCGGGCAGCAGCACCACATCCGCGCCGCCGGCCACACCGGCATACAGCGTCAGCCAGCCGGTTTTATTGCCCATCAGCTCAATCACCATGCAGCGGCCATGGCTGGTAGCGGTGGTATGTATGCGGTCGATGACTTCCGTGGCGATATCTACCGCCGTGTGGAAGCCAAAGGTAAAGTCGGTGCCGTACAGATCGTTATCGATGGTTTTGGGAAGGCCGATGACATGGAGCCCTTCCTGGCTTAGCAGGTTGGCCGTCTTGTGGGTTCCGTTGCCGCCCAGCGTCACCAGGCAATCCAGCCGCATGGCCTTATAGTTGTCCTTCATGGCGGCCACTTTATCCACGTTGTCTTCGCCGATGATCCGCATATTCCTAAAGGGCTGGCGGCTGGTGCCAAGGATCGTCCCGCCCAGGGTCAGGATACCGGAAAACTGCTTGCGGTCCATCAGTTGGTAATCACCCTGAATCAAACCGCGGTATCCGTCCCGGATGCCGATAATCTCCGCATCGAACAGCTCGTAGGCTGCCCTGGCCACGCCACGGATGGCCGCGTTCAGGCCCGGACAGTCGCCCCCGCTGGTCAGGATGCCGATCCGTTTTTTCATGCAACGATCCCCCCTCTTCTGCTTCCTCTCCCATTTATTATACCACAGGGAGAAGGAGGAGAAAACGGGGGGATCTTCTTTTTTGCCCTGCTTGTGCAGGCCCGCCTGTTTCGAGTATAATGCGTGTATTCTTTATACGGCGGAGGACGGCCATGGACAGCCGGGATATCGTCATCCATACCTTGCGGGAATGGGGCATTCCCTTTGAGCATCATACGCATCAGGCGGCCCATACCATTGAGGATTGCGTAGGAATGGATTTTATCACGCCGGATGTGGTGATCTGTAAAAATATTTTTCTGTGCAACAGGATCAAGACACAGTTTTATTTGATGCTGCTTCACCCTCAAAAGCAGTTCCGCACGGCACAGGTGAGCCGTGAGCTTAAAGTATCCCGCCTAAGCTTTGCGCCGGACGAGCTTTTGCCCCAAATGCTGGGGCTGCTGCCCGGCGCGGTGAGCCCGCTGGGCCTGATGTTTGACAAGGAGCACCGGGTAGCGCTCGCTTGTGACAGGGCGATCCGGGCATATCCCCGCATCGCTTTCCATCCCTGTGTCAACACGGAGACGGTGATCTTTCATCATCATGATTTTTTCGAAAAAGTGCTGCCCCGATTGAACGCAACACCCGCCTGGGTATTGCAATAAACGGTACTACTTCAAAAAAGCGGCGACAACGTAACCTATCCTGTTGCCATAGCGTACCTTGACCCAGTCAAGGCCTGGGATCAGCACCTCCACCTTGTCGTTATGACTCATTTGAATCAATACCTTGGTGCCGGTCATGCTGGGCCCGCTGCGCAGGTTGACAAAGCTGCGGTTGGGATGGGTGACGGTCATGGTAGGCGTCTTGGGCAGGTTGTGGAACGTCAGATAGCTGGACATCATGAAGCCTGTTTTGCCATTTGAGTCTATGGTGACCTGGCTCCATTCGCTGCCCTGGGAAAGCACGGTCACGCGCGTGCCGTTTTTGTACTGGCCCAATACCTTGCCAGTGGTGCTGGGGCTTTCCCGAAGATACAGCACCTGGTTGGATCTGGGGTTCTTGACTGACGCATAGGGCTCCTTGGGGGATGACCCGCCGCTGCTGCCGGAGTGCAGTATGCCTTCCTGCAAAAAGTCGGTGCTCATATAGCCCTGATGGCCGTCGACGGAGACCTTCCACCAGCCGCTGCCCCGGGCCAATACCATGACATACCGGCCGCCTTTGAACTGGCGGATGGAGGAATACTGCGTACCCGGTCCGGATCTCAGGTTCAGGCCCGTGTTGTTGGGGGTGACGATGGTGGCGATGTCATCGCTGCCGACCATGGCGTCTATTTTCAGATATTCGCCGCGGAAGTAGCCCAGCGTGCCATCCACCGATACGCGGTACCATCCGCCGGTGTTGCTCAGAACCTTTGCGGGGACTCCGTCGTAATAGATGCCCAGCACCTGGGCGGAATAGCTGGGTTCCCTGCGCAGGTTCAGGAACTGGGTGGATTTAGGGTTTACAACAGTGGCAATGGTGGTGTATTCGGTGATCCCCCGGCTCAGGAAATTGCGGCTCATATAGCCGGCCTTCCCGTCAGGTGTGACCACGGCGTACCAGTTCCCGGGCGCGTCGGAAATCTGCACCCAGGTGCCGGGGGCATAGGAACCCAGCCAGGCGCTGTCGGTGCTGGGCCCTTTGCGCAGGTTCAGGCTCGTGGTGTTGTAAATGACCGCGAATTCATTGGCGGCCAGAGCCGTGGCGCTGGTGGACAGAAGCACCAGGACCAATACCAGAGCCACCCATCTCTTGTGAAGAGGGGAATGGCGCCTTAACCTATTCACCATCTTCCTATCTCTCCTTTAGGGCAATCAATGGACGTTTGCCCTTCATCCAAAAAACGAGACGGACCCTGGATTTATTCCCTGGATCCGGCATATTCGTCAGCTTTTACATTGCCGGGTTCCGGGGGTGGTCCATGGCCCGCCTGGTGGAGGAACAAAAAAGGACTTCGTCAGGCTTTTCTGTAGCTGTCGAGCATAAGCACCCTTCCTACGGCTGCCTGCGCGGCCTCGCTCAAGTCCGTGCCGGCCGCCTGCTCCCCCAATCTGACATGCAGAAAAAACTCCAGCGTACCCTGGTTGCCGGTGACGGGGCTATTGGTGACATTCACGACATGGACATGGGGCAGGCCGTTCAGATCCTGTATCAGGCTCAGCAATAGGGGAAGATAGGCGCCGTCCTCCAGGATCCCCGTGCGCCGGGCCGCGGCATCCGCCACCTCAAACAGCGGCTTGACCAGGCATACAAGGTCTCCCTTCCCGCCCATGATGCCTGCAAATACCGGCACGGCCTTGCGCAGGGATAAGTAGCTTAAGTCCACGCTGGCCAGGTCAGGCCTGGGGGATAAGGACAGCAGCTTTTCGTCGCTGATGTTGGTCTTTTCCAGGTTGACGACCCGTGGATTTTGGCGAAGGCTTCCCGCCAGTTGGCCAAAGCCCACCTCCACGGCGTACACCAATGACGCCCCGCTTTTTATCAGGCAGTCGGTAAAACCCCCTGTGCAGGCGCCGGCGTCAATGCATACGCGGTCTTTTACCGGAAGGCGAAAATCCTGCAAGGCTCCTTGCAGCTTCAGCCCGCCCTTGGCCACAAAGGGCAGATCCCTGCCCTTGACCAGGAGGGGTTTATCACAGGGGATCATCTGGGCGGGGCTCAAAACGCGCACCTGAGCACAGAATACCTGTCCGCTCAGGAAATAGGGAAGAGCCTCTTCCGGCGTTTGAAAGAAGCCTTCGTCCATCACTCTTTCTATGGCTTTGCGCCTGACTGTTTTATTCTTCATGGGTTGCCGCTTTTGCCGCCGTGCAGGGGCAAAAATGCCAGCACCTTCTGGATATGATCGTCCCAGAAGCCCCACTCATGGGTGCCGGGGGATTCCTCGTATGTAAGGTCGAACGCCTTTTGGAATTCCTGTTTGAACATACGGTTGCCTTGCAGCAAAAAATCTTCCGTTCCGCAGGCCACGTACATCCTTGGCGCTTTTTCAGGATGCTTTGCCAGCTTGCGCGCCAGGGCAAACAGGTCGTTTTCGCTGCCTGCGAATTTTTCCGGGCTGCCGAAGATGCGAACCAGCTCCCGCATAAATTCCCCAGGCTGCTCCGTGTGGTATTGGGGGTCCATTTGCAGCGCGCCGGAAAGGCTGGCCACCGCGCTATAGCGGCCGGGGCAGGACAAGCCCAGCTTCATGGCGCCATAGCCGCCCATGGACAGGCCTGCCGCGAAACGGTCCTCCCGCTTTTTCGACAGCGGAAAGAAGCTTTCGCAAACTTTGGGCAATTCTTGGGAAATAAAGGTGAAGTAACGGTCGCCTTCCGCCATGTCCGTGTAAAAGCCGCGCCCGCCGTCGGGCATGACAATGGCCAGACGGTATTTGTCCGCGTACCGTTCCACGCTGGTACGGCGCAGCCAGATGGTATGGTTGTCCGACAGGCCGTGCAAAAGGTACAGCGTAGGGAGAGGGCCTGTTGAACCCTGGGGCAGTATCACATTCATGCCGGCGCAGCGGCCCAGGACATGGGAAAAGAAATCCACCTGCAAAAGCGCCATTGTCACGCCTCCATCGTTTTTTACCATTATATCATGATCGCTTCATGCCGCAAGGGGAAAGGTGTGCATTTGGGGTTTCCACTTGAACGGATACGGCGCATATGCTATCCTTATACAAACTGCGCGCAAGGAGAACATCATGCGGCTATCCTATGGGCACACGCGTATTGCCAGCTATCTGGGCTATGTGACCCAGGCCATTGTCAACAACCTGGCCCCTCTGCTGTTTTTGACATTTCAAAGGGAATGGAACGTGACGCTTAATGATGTGGCGCTCCTGATTTCCCTGAACTTTATGATCCAGATCGCTGTGGACCTCATCGCCTCCACCTTTGCGGACAAGGTGGGATACCGTGCCGTGGCATCGGGCGCCCATGTGTTTTGCGTGGCCGGCCTGATTGGTATGGGCGTACTGCCCCGCATGTTTGCAAGCCCCTATGTTGGGCTGATCGTGGCCACCTCCTTGAACGCGGTAGGCGGCGGGCTGATCGAGGTGATCATCAGCCCCATTGTGGAATCGCTGCCAGGGGACAAAAAGGCTGCCTCCATGAGTCTTTTGCATTCCTTTTACTGCTGGGGCCATGTGGCGGTTGTCATTTTATCCACGGCGTATTTTGCGTTGTTCGGCATTGCGCACTGGCCCTATCTGACCATGGCCTGGGCGGCGGTGCCGCTGTTCAATTTCTTTCTTTTCCTGAAGGTGCCGCTTCGGACGCTTGCTGAAAACGCCGGTGCGGGCCATCCGGACGGGAAGGGGAAACGGCGGACCCTGCTCCTGCTGTTCCTTGTCATGATGGTGTGCGCCGGGGCGGCGGAGCAGGCCATGTCCCAATGGGCATCGCTGTTTGCGGAAGCGGGCCTGGGCGTGGAAAAAGCAATGGGGGACCTGATGGGCCCCTGCCTGTTCGCCGTATTGATGGGCCTGTCCAGGGTGATATACGGCGTGAAAGGCGCGCGGCTCCATCTGGAAAAAGCGCTGTTTTTCAGCAGCGCGCTGTGCGTTGCAAGCTATCTCACAGCCATATTTTCGCCGGTGCCGCTGCTGGCGCTGCTGGGCTGCGGCCTGTGCGGCCTTTCCGTGGGGCTGATGTGGCCGGGCACCTTCAGCCTGGCGTCAAAGCATTTCCCCAGGGGCGGTACGGCCATGTTTGCCTTTCTGGCACTGGCGGGGGATGTGGGCTGCTCGGCAGGGCCGGGGCTGGTTGGTTCTGTTTCCAATGCTGTTGCGGCAGGAGCGCAGACATTTATAGGGAACTTGATCCCCGGCCTTGGCGCGACGGAAGCCGGGCTCAAATCAGGCCTTTTCCTTGCTATCCTGTTTCCCGTAATCATGCTGGCAGGCGCGGGTGTGCTGCTCAAAAATGTACGACGAAAGAGAGAAGGGTGATTGCATGAAGTTCAACAGGCTGGGTGCTACGGAGTTATATGTAAGTGAGGTCGGGCTGGGCTGCGAGCATCTGGAGAAAAAGGAAGAGAAAATTGTCCGGGATGTGGTGGGCGAGGCGGTTGACCGGGGCATCAACGTGATGGACGTATTCATGCCGGAGCCCAACGTGCGCACCCATATCGGCAACGCACTCAAGGGGCGGCGGGACAAGGTCATTTTGCAGGGGCATATCGGAGCCGCCTGGCAAGACGGGCAATACCTTCGCACCAGGGATATTCAGCTTAACAAAACCTATTTTGAAGATCTGCTTACCCGCCTGCAAACGGATTATGTGGATATCGGCATGCTGCACTTCATCGATACGCAGGAGGATTGGGAAACGGTGCTCCATGGCCCGGTGATGGAGTATGTCCGTAAGCTCAAGGAAAAGGGGGCCATCCGCGCGGTGGGCATGAGCTCCCACAGCGCCCCCGTATCGCTCACAGCCGTGGAATCCGGTCTGATCGACATGTTGATGTTTTCCTTGAACCCGGCCTTTGACTTGCTGCCGGAGGGCGCCGATCTGGATTCCCTTTTCAAAAAGGATTCCTATCAGCAAAAGGGATTGCTGGGCATGAACCCCGTGCGGGAAAAGCTGTACAGGACATGCGAAGCTCAGGGTGTGGGCATCACCGTGATGAAAGGGTTTGGGGCCGGTTCGCTGCTGCATGAGGAGTCCTCGCCCTTCCATATGGCGCTGTCGCCCTGCCAGCTATTGCAGTATGCTTTGACCAGACCCGGGGTGGGGAGCGTGCTGGTGGGCTGCAAAACGCCTGACGAGGTGCAAAAGGCCGTAGCCTTTGAAACGGCTTCCGATGAGGAGAAGGATTATTCCATCCTCCTTGGCGCGACGGATGCCTATGCCATGACAGGCCGCTGCATGTATTGCAATCATTGCCTGCCCTGTCCCTCAAGCATTGATATCGCCCAGGTGAACAAGTATCTCGATCTGGCCGCCGGGCAGGAGCATCTGCCCGCTTCCCTCCGGGACCACTACGGCGCTTTGTCCGCCCATGCAGGCGATTGCATTGCCTGCGGCCAGTGCGAGGAGCGCTGCCCATTCTCCGTGCCGGTCATACGGCGCATGGGGGAGGCACAGGCCATTTTCGGAAAATAGTAAGGCAGGGAAAAGCTGTCCATTCCATACCCGGCAATACGGAACCGGGCAAATAGTGCTTGATTTGCCGGGAAAGCGAAGATTCGTTTTCCCGGCTTTCTTGATCCGGTGTGGACAAGGGCTGGCGCAAGCCTTATAATGATGATAATAACATATAGGAATGCGGGAAATTCGGATACGAAAGGCGCGGTGGCATCATGGCCAATGACAGGATGACCCGGCGGGAAATGATGATATTCGCGGCGGGGGATATTTTCGGCGGCGGCGGCCAGTCGGTGCTGTCGGTTTTGTATCTGATCTTTTTGACGAACGTATTGCGCATTGAGCCCGCCCTGGCGGGACTGTCCATTCTGATCTCCAAAATATGGGACGCCGTTTTCGATCCGTTTCTTGGCGTCCTTACCGACAACACCCGCACCAAACTGGGCCGCCGCCGCCCATATATTCTGGCTGGCGGAATTTTGCTGATTCCTTCCATGGCGCTTTTGTGGCTGCCGGTGGATTTTTCCTCCCAGGCTGCAAAGGTGCTTTTTGCTACCGCATCCTATCTGCTGTACAATACGGTGGCCTCCATTATCGCGGTTCCCTACAGCTCCATGAGCACCGAAGTCACGGCGGATTTTGACGAATGCAATAAGGTCAATATCATGCGCCTGGTGTTTTCCCTGGCATCTACCGCGGTATGCACGCTCCTGCCTTCGCTGCTTTTTGAGGACAGCATCAAGAGAAATCTGCCCTTTACCGGTACATATTTTGTGCTTGTGCTTGGATTTGGTGCGTTGTTTGCCGTGCCGGTAATATTGACCGGCCTGAAGGTCAGGGAACGGGTCCCATATGAGGACAGGCGTTCCACCGTATCCTTTGCCGCGTTTACAAAGCCGTTTCAGGTGCGTGCCTTCAGAAAGCTGATGCAATTGTACCTGACCCAGGCTGTCACATTGGATACGGTGGCAGCGGTGGTGATGTATTACTCCCTGTATGTGGTAAGGGGCATGTCTACGACCGTTTTCCTCGGGGTATTCCTGGGCATCCAGCTTCTGTTGTTCCCTGTTTTCAGCCGCCTGGTGGGCAGGTTGAGCAAGACGAGGATCTATCGTTTCGGGCTGCCGCTGGCGATTGCAGGTTCCCTTTGCATCGCCATCTACCCTGCCGGCTGGCCCGCGGTAGGCATATATGGCATCACCGTCTTGACGGCGCTGGGGTTTGCCGGGGCTCAGACCATGAGCTGGATCATTTTCCCCGATGTGGTGGATATTACGGAGATGGGCCTTAAGGAACGCATTACCGGCTCTTTGAGCGGCCTGATGGCCTTTATCCGCACCATCAGCACCGCGGTGGCCACTTTTTTCATCGGAAACATGCTCTCCATTACCGGTTTTGTGCTTCCCACCGACGATGCGCCCATGCCTGCGCAGCCGCCGGCGGCCATCCTTGGCGTACGGCTGGTTATTTTCCTCCCCTTTGTGCTTTTGATGGGCTATGCCTGGTTCAAGGCCAAGGGATTCAGGCTGACGCCGGAGATCAGCCGGCGGGTGAAATATTTCAATGAAAAGCTTCATAACGATGAACTGGGCCATATAAGCGGCGCGGAGCGGGCGGAATATGAAGCACTGACGAGGGAATTCGTATCCTAATATGCCTGGAGGACGGTATGGACAAGTCGCTGGATATCCCCATGAGCTTAAAAATGAACCACAAGTGCTTTGCGGATATGGAAAAGCTGTCCTGGGGAAAAGAAGCGGATGAAAGCCAGATCCTTGAGATCTTGCGGTTTATAGATACCCGCTATGACTGCGCGGATTTCCGCATGGTCTGCATCCTGCGCGCGCTGTACGATTATGCCGCCCTGATCTCCGGCCCTACGCTGGACGCCATGAAAAAGACGGTGCTTCACTTCAAGTACTGGATGGACGAGCCGGGCGAAGACAGCATGTGCTACTGGTCGGAAAACCACCAGTTGCTGTTCGCCGCTTGCGAGTACCTGGCGGGGCAGCTTTACCCCAAGGAGGCGTTCCCCAATTGCGGGCTCAGCGGGGAGGAGCACAGGGAGAAGGCAAGGCAGGTGCTGCTCACCTGGTTCAAGCGGCGCTTTCAATTCGGGTTCAGTGAATTCCACTCCAATACCTATTACGAGGAGGATATTGCCCCCCTTTCCCTGCTTATTGATTTTGCCGGGGAGGAGGACATCCGCCTACAGGCGGCCATGCTGCTGGACCTTCTTTTGCTGGATATGGCGCTGCATAACTTTCAGGGATATTTCTGTGCCGCCTCCGGCCGCTGCTACGAAGCGCAAAAAAAAGACCCGCAAAAGCAGGACATACTCGATATCATGAAGCGTGCCTTTGGCTTTTTCCCTGAAAAGGCGTATGATTACACCCGGCTATCGGCGGAGTTTGTGCTGAATAAACGCTATCGCGTGCCCAAAGCCCTGGAGGCCATCGCCCATGAAAAGGGCCCTCTGGAGATCAGGGATTCCATGGGGCTTGACTTAAAAGAGGTGCGTGAAAAATTCCGGGGCGCGCGTATGATTGAGGACATGGGCCGGTATCTGTGGGCCATGGAGGCCTTTACCAACCCGGAATCCGTGAACATGACCATGAAAATGTTCAGCCTGTGGAAGCTTCGCACCAACGATTTTTTGAAGGATTTAAAAGTGCTGGATGTGCCGCTCGTAAGGCAGTTGGGGGTTTTGCCCGCGCTTACGCGGCTCTTGAACCCCGTTACCCAGGGCATCGCCATCCAGCGGGCCAATACGTATACGTACAAAACGGAGCACTACATGCTTTCCACCGCCCAGCGCCATCATGCCGGGGAGTTTGGCGACCAGCAGCATATTTGGCAGGCGACCCTGCCGGAGGGCGTGACGGTGTTCACCACCCATCCGGGGGCCGCGTTTTTTGAGGACAACGCCCGCAACTTTTCGCCTTCCTATTGGGTGGGCAACGGCATCCACCCCGATGCCGCCCAGCATAAAAACGTATGCCTGTGCCAGTACCGGCTGGATAAGCGAAAGGGGGTTATGGAAAAGCGGCGGCAGATGTACACCCACGCCTATTTCCCGCAAAAAAAGTTCGATCAGGTACAAAGGGTGCACGAACGCCTGTATGCGGGCCGTAAAGGGGAAGGATATATCGCGCTGTTCTCCTTGAATCCTCTGGAGGAAGCGGGGGAGGAAGAACTGATCCAGCGGGGCGAAACGACCGGCTGGGCGGTGATGATGGGCAGCGGAAAAGATTTTGTCAGCCTGGATGCCTTTATCCAAAAGACGCGCCGGTTCAGGCTGTACGCATTTCCCGGGCGGGGCCTGGCCCTAGAGGATGACCTGGGCCATGGGGATTGCTGGTCGCTGGAATATAGGGGGCGCTTCCAATTTGATGACCTTGTGCTTGATACGGAGTATCCCCGCCTCTCCTGCCCCTGTGGGGAGGTAAAGCGTGATCCGGAGGAGTATGTCATCCGCTTCGGGGAAAACGGCCTGCGGCTGAACCTGAAGCTGGGCCTGCGGGAAGGCGATGGCATCTGACAGAAAGGGGACAGCTATGACAACTTCCGAACTGGGTAAGGTCAAGCGCCTGTGCGATCATATGGTAAAGACGCGGGAACCCAAGATGCGCTGGATGTGGGGAGAAGCGCTGTTCGGCTATGCCCTTTCCGAGCTGGATGCCTA
>JAEWWY010000232.1 GCA_023458835.1 Bacillota bacterium | reverse complement strand
CACATCCTCCGGCAGGCTGACCGTTAGGTGCCTTTCCTGCATCAGGGGGGAAACATGCTTGACGGCTTCGTTCACCGCGTCGTCTACCACCTCTTCCTCCCGGCGCAGAAAGAGGCGGCTCTCCTGGATTTGCGTCATGCTCAGAATATTTTCCACCAGATCGGTCAGCCAGATCACTTCCTCGTGGATATCCCTGGCAAGCTTTGCTTTTTCCGGATCAGTCAGATCCTGTATGCTGCCGGCCAAAAGACCGCTGGCTCCGGCCAGCACGGTGAGAGGGCTTCTCAAATCGTGCGCCACGGCGCGCAGCAGTGTGCTGCGCAGCCGCTCCCGTTCCATGGCCAGGCGAATCTTTTCCTGTTCAATGGAAAAGGAATCCCTGTCCAGAGCAAGGGCCATCTGGGCAGCCACGGCTTTTAACAAGAGTTCCTGCTGAAAAGTGATTCTCTGGTCAGGATAAGCTGTGATCGTTCCAAGGGATTTGGATACGCCGGTGATGGGCACGGTATAGAAGACGCCGGCAGGGGCGGCAGCCTGGGGGTAGACCGCTCCCGAGGCCAGATTCACATCACAGCGAAGGTCCGCATGCTCCTTCAAATAGCGGATGCCCTGCAGAATGATGGCATTTTCACCCGTGACCTGCAAAAAGCCCTCCGTAATCTTTTGCAAAAGCTGGGCAGTGCGGGCATTGCCCAGGGAAATTTCCCGCTGCCGGTTCAGCCTGGAGGTAATGGTGCCGCATACGATGGATGCGAGAAAAAAAACAATGAGCAGCATCACATCGCTGGAATTGGAAATAAAGAAAGTGTGCACCGGCTGTGTGAACAGGTAGTTGAACAGGAACACATGGATCAGGGAGGCGGCAAGGCCGTACAGGTAGCCCGGCGTGGCCACTGTAACAAGCAGCGTGCCCAGCAGGAAAATCAGCACGATGCTCTCCTTGTCCAGCCCCATTTGGGAGGCCAAAAGGGAGATGCCGAGGGCGGCCAGCAAAATGGAAGCGCTCTTCAGCACATATGCGATCCAGGGTGGAATGCGATTGGTGCGCGGCATCAAAGGACCTCCTTTTCAGAAAAATATATCACAAAAGGAACCGGTTGTTAAGTGAGTATTCAACGCGGCGGGAAAAGAAAAAGGCATATTCAGCCGGTGCATCCCGGTTGTCGAAAAACCCCTTCTTTTCATTTTCCCGGACTGTGATATAATGTGCTGGTACATATCGAATCATTGAAACGGAGGCGCCCCCTATGCGGATTATGGTGGTGGGCGATGGCAAGGTGGGCCATACCCTGGCGGAGAATCTGGCCAGGGAAGGGCACGATGTAACCATCGTCGACCGAAGCGACAACGTGCTGCAAAAGAGCATGGATACGCTGGATGTTCTTTGCGTGAAAGGAAATGGGGCTAACATTCGCACCTTGATGGAGGCGGATGTGGACAGGGCGGATATGGTCATTGCCGCCACCGCAACTGACGAGATCAACATGCTGTGCTGCTTGTCGGCCAAGCAGCTCGGCGCGAAATATGCAATCGCCCGGATCCGGGATCCGGAATACAACGAAAGCCTGTTGCTGTTTCAAAAGGTGCTGGGGATCGATATGGCCATCAATCCCGAGCGGGCCACGGCGCTGGAAATCAGCCGTCTCTTGCGCTATCCCTTTGCGAACAACATTGAAAATTTTGCCCGCGGGCGGGTGGAAATGGTGGAGTTCCGGGCCCAGGAAAAGGATGCCGTCATTGGCTGCCCCATCCGGGACCTGAACAAAAAGCTCCGCAATTTGCCTCAGGTGCTTTATTGCGCGGTGGAGCGGGACGGCGATGTGATCATACCCAACGGTGATTTTGTGATTCAGCCGGGCGACGAGGTCCACGTGGCCTCCGATATGGTGACGATCACGGCCTTCTTCAAATATCTTGGAAAAAACACCTTGTCCGTGCGCAATGTGATGCTATTGGGCGGCGGGCGGATCAGCTACTACCTGGCCAAAATGATTGTGCCTATGGGCATCAAGGTGACGATGATCGAGATCAAGCCGGAAAAGGCGCGCCAGTTAAGCGAGCAGTTACCCGAGGTGAATATCGTCTGCGGCGATGGCACCGACCAGGAGCTTCTCTCCCAGGAAGGCCTTTTTACAATGGATGCCTTTGTAGCCCTTTGTGACCGGGATGAGGAAAACCTGATGGCCGGTCTATACGCTGTGACCCATGGGGTGGGCAAGGTGATTGTCAAAAACAACCGCGTGAACTATACGGACATCATCAAAACCATGGGTCTTGGCTCCATCGTAAGCCCCAAGCTCATTACCTGCGACACCATTTTGCGCTATGTGCGGGCCAGGGCCAGCGGCGAGGGAACCGCAGTGGAAAAGATATACCGTATCATGGATGGCAAAGCCGAGGCGCTGGAGTTTATCGTCGAGGCTGATGCGCCTTATGTGGGCGTGCCCATCAAAAGGCTGGCCGTACGGCAAAACGCGCTGGTGGCTGTAATCTACCGGGAGGGCAAGGTGATCATCCCCTTTGGCAACGACCATATAGAGGCCGGGGACAGCGTGGTGGTGGTGACAAAGGAAAGCGGTATCGGCAGTTTGGACGAGATTTTATCCGTCCTGGAGGAAGGGGCATGAACAGGCGTCTTCTTCTGAATGTGCTGGGTAAGATATTGATTATAGAGGCCGGCGCCATGGCTTTATGCCTTGCCGTATCCATGTACTACAGGGACGGGGATACCTGGGCCCTTGCCAAAGCCATCCTCCTGCTGCTTGCTGTGGGGCTGCCCATGTGGCTCTTGTCCAGACCCAAGG
>JAEWWY010000231.1 GCA_023458835.1 Bacillota bacterium | reverse complement strand
GGGAAAAGTTGAAACGGGCTACATCCAAGCCCGCCAGTATGATGTTGCGAAGGGTATCTCCCTCTACCGTGGCCGGTCCAAGGGTGCATACAATCTTCGTCTTTCTTTTCTTCAATGACATACGTGATCCTCCGTATCCGGCTGCCCGCTTTGCGCCCAGCCTATGATTATTCTAGCACATTTGCAGTTTTTGGGGTAGGGTTCACAGAAGGGGATTTTTTCAAAAACTCCCTTTTCGCCAGTTCCCTTGCGTTCCCTTGCCCCGTTGACGGCTTGTTTTTGTTGTGCTACCATAGTCTGGCATCCTAGGAACAATCCCGCTCCTGACCGATTCCCCCGGGAAAGGAGGCCCTCCCTCATGGATAAAAAACGCCGTGCCATTTTACCCCTGGAACCAGAGTGGCAGCATTTTTCCAGGTGCCTGGACGTAGGCTATGCCTATCGCCTGGCCAGGCGGATGGAGGTATTCCGGACCAATCCCGTCTTAGGCTACCGTACCGCAGGCTCAAAAGCCGAGGCGGAAACGGGGGATATGCTCTTTGAGGAAATGGCCCGCATCGGTTTGAATCCCAGGAAAGAAAGATTTTTAGTGGACGGCTGGGATTTTTCCCGCGCCCGTCTTTTCTATCGGGACAAATCGGGTCAGGAGCAGGCCTGCGAGATGGGCGGCTACCAAACGGAGCTGCATACCGGCGGCAGAAAGCAGTTTACCTTGGTAAACGCCGGGCAAGGCACCGCCCGGGAGCTGGAAAAGCTGGATGTACGGGGCAAGCTCGCGCTGATCACCATCAACCAGCGGGACGAGTGGTGGATCAACTATCCCGCCTATCAGGCCCATCTGCGCGGCGCGACAGCGGTGCTGGCTGTGCAGCGGAGCGGCTACGGCGAGGAAAACGTAAAAACGCTCAACGCCCAGGATATCTGCGGCCCCAAGGACGCCCCCGCCCTGTCGCTGTCCCAGCGGGATGCGAAGAATCTGATCGCCGCGCTGGACCTGTCCTTTGGAGAAAGCGCCCAGGTGGAGCTGGACGCGGAATCCACGGTGATGGAAGATACCTTTTCCCACAACATCGTAGGGCAGATCATCGGCGAAGAAGAGGATTCCCTGGTCATCCTCTCCGCTCACTATGATTCCTATTTCTCCGGCTTTCAGGACGACAATACCGCCGTTTCGCTGATGCTGGGCCTGGCCCGCACGGTCATCACCAGCGGGTACAGGCCGCGCAAGACGCTGGTGTTCTGCGCCATGGCCGCCGAGGAATGGGGAAAGGTCAACACCCGGTACGACTGGTCTGTGGGCGCGTACAACCAGGTATTCCGCATCCACCCGGAATGGGCAGGCAAGGCCGTGGTAAACATTAACCTGGAGCTTCCGGCCCATGCCCATGGGAAAAAGCATTTCATCCGAAGCGCCTATGAAATGAAGGGCTTTTTGAAGCGGCAGATGAAAGCGCTGCCACAAAAGGTACGCGCCGTCTATCCCAAGGGTTCCGGCGTCGTATGCCCCACCCAAACCTGGTCGGACGACTTTTCCATGGCCATCGCGGGCATTCCCGCCATGGTCAACGAGTTTGGCGGCGGCACCTTTATGGAAACCAGGTATCATTCCCAGTTTGACAATGACGATGCCTATGATGAAACGGTATACCATTACCATCATGTGCTCTACGGGCGGCTGATGCTGGCCTTTGACCAATTGTGCCTGCCGCCCCTGGATTATACGGTGCGCCTTGATGCCATATCGGAATCGCTTGCATGCCAGCGGCTGCATCCCAGAATGGAGGGCGCTTTCCGCGGAACGCTTCAAAAGGCAGCGGAAAAGGCGAAGGAATTGTATGGGCTGACGGAGGAGATCAACCGGCAGTACACCCTTAAGCTGGCGGGAGGAAGCCTGGAGGCAGGGGAGCTTTACGCGGCATGCACAGAAGCACGGCGCCAGCTCCTTGCCATCTTCCGCTACCTGGAGGATCACTTTGTGCGCCTCACGTGGCACGATGTGTCCATCCTGCCCCACGAGCATGACCAGCACTGCTTGCAGATGCTGCACAGAGCTGTTTGGCAGCTTCACGCCGGGGATGTGAAGGGGGCGGCCGCAAGCCTTGGCCAAATCGACAACAATTGCTATGCCGCCGATTTTGACAGGGATGTGTATGACTATTTCACCGCCTATGTGCTGAATCAGCCCAAGGAAAGGCTCCTGTGGGGCGCCGGGCGGATCCAGGGGCATCTGGACCTCTACGAGATGATCCATACGCTCCGGGAAAAAAGCAAAACAAAAAAGCCGGATCTCAATCCGGAGATCCGGGAACTGATGCGGCTGGAACAGGAAGCCCTGTCCCGGCTGGACAAAACGGTGCGGGAAGAGACGGCCGCGCTGGAAGAACTGGAGCGGCTTATCAAAAAAGCGCTCCGCAGGCTGCGACCGCTTGTGACCCCCCGGGAGGATTAACCAGGTGGTGCGATGATGCAAATTGATACGCTGTATCACTTATCCAGGGCGGACGCCCCCAAGGTGGTCCGCATCCTGCTGGAATGCTTCAAAGATGACCCGCTGTACAGGAGGCTTATCCCCGAGGAGCATTTGCGCGACAAGACACTGCCCGAGGTGTTCGCCAACGACGCGGGCGAGCTTTTGGAAAATGACGATGCCTTTGCCGACGGCCCCAATGTGAACGGCCTGATCATTGCCGACGACGATTCCCAGCCCTACAATCACCTGAAGTTCTTTTCCGTGGAAACATTTTACGCCTGGAAAACCAACGTGTCTTTGATCAAGGATGATATAACCCTCAAAACGCTGAGTCATTTTCTCAGGGCCAGGCAGTACCTGAATGCCGCCTGGACAAAGGAGCTGCCGGCCAGGCGTTACATGCATATCATCTATTTCGCGGTGCGGCCCGTGGCCCGCGGCACGGGCATGGCCCGCAAGGTGATGGAACCCGTGCTCCGGTATGCCGATCAAAGGGGGTTGCTTGTTGCCCTGGAGACCCACAATGAAAAGAACCTGCCCATGTACCGGCACTATGGCTTTGAATTGCATGATACCATGGAGACGCCCTTTGAGCTTTTGCAGTATTGCATGATCCGCAGGCCCGGGACCCCTGCTCCAGGGATAAAAACCCCTTGAGAAGCCCCGTTTCTATCTGAAAGACAGCGGGCAGCCCGGAGCGGCAGGCTCAGGTGCGCTGATGCCCGGCGGCAGAACGGATGCCGCCGGGCATGGTTTTTATTATTTTCCCATGGTATACTGGAAGCAGCAACCATTCACGCAAAAGAGGTGGATTGTGAAGTACGCGGTCATATCGGACGTTCACGGCAACTTGCCGGCCTTGTCCGCCGTATTGGAGGATGCGAAGGCCTCGGGTGCTGACGGATATCTGTTTGTGGGAGACTACTATATGTGCTCCCCCTACCTCAACGAGGTGATTGAAACGATCAGGAGCCTTCCAAACGCGCATGTGATCAGGGGGAATGAAGAGGATTACCTGCTGAAGCTTGCCGGGCAGGATCAGCGGACCTGGACGGATGGTCAATTCCGCGGGCTGTATTGGTGCTATCGCGCAATTTCCCGGGAAAACCATGAGTATCTGGCTTCACTGCCCGCCAAGCTGCGCATACCCGGCAAATCGGCGGATGTTTTTGCGGCGCACTCCTCCGATGCGTTTTTGGGAAATGTGGAATTCAAGGGGTTCTCCAGTTCGATAATTGCTCAAAGATACGAAAGCAAACCGGTTTCAAGGAAGGTGCTCCTGCGAGATATAGGCGCATATCTTGAAAAGGATGCGGAATTCAATGAAAAATTGAAAACAATGCCTGACGGGGTATATGTCTTTGGCCATACGCATGTGCAGTGGCATGCCCGGTTTCCGGTTAAGCTTTTCATCAATCCGGGCTCTTGCGGCCTGCCCTTGGATGGTGAGGCTACGGCTGCCTATACCATATTGGAAGAAGGCGCCGGAAACTGGCATGTGTCTGAGCACCGCGTTCCATACGATGCTGCGGCCTTTGTTAACGATATAAAAAAATCATCCCTGTATAGTGAGGCGGCGGCATGGTGCGACGTGGTGGCCTGCGAGTGGCTGACGGGGTATGAGCATGTGGAATTCTTTTTGCGCTTTGTGACATCCTACGCAAAGGAAATAGGGGATCCTGTCCGCCCATATTCCCGAGAAACATGGTCAGGGGCATATACTGCCTGGAGTAGCCGCCTTATGCATCAGCCAGCTTACCTCATCACAGATTTTTATCAGGCGGATTGACGTTCGAGCATTTATTTGTTATAGTAGATGCAAAGAACCGTCATAGATGTCCTATGAAAGGCTTTTATTTCTTACGACAGGATGTAGTAAAAAATGAAAGAGCCTTTTATTTATTTATGTCCCGAGGTAACGCGGGAAAATGCACTCCAGATCATACGATGGCTTACAGATGAGGAGGTCAGGAAATATTTAAGCGACACGCAGGATGTATCCGTTCATATCAACCAGGCGGTAGACAGGGTCAACCTGCCCATTGTAACGCACCTGTTCAGCCGTGACGGAAGGTTCTACATCATTCACGACAAGAAAGGCACGCCGTTAGGCTTTGTGCGCCTGGTGGTGCGCAATGGCGATACGGAAATGGTAATCGTCATCGGCGACCGGAACAATTGGGGAAAGCGGATAGGCACCAGCGCGATCCGCGAAAGCATGAAGATTGCTTTCTTTGAACTGAGATCGGCGAAAATGACCGCCAGGATCCATCGCGAGAACAGGCGGTCCATCCGGGCGTTCCTTCGGTCCGGATTTCATTTGAGGCATGAAACGCCGACGCTTAAAAGGCTGGAGATCACCATGGAAGAATATTTGAAATTCATTCGGGAAGGTGGAAAGATTATGCCCTC
The DNA here is from genome assembly GCA_023458835.1 of Bacillota bacterium. Taxonomy (GTDB): domain Bacteria; phylum Bacillota; class Clostridia; order Christensenellales; family Aristaeellaceae; genus JAEWAH01. The sequence continues at coordinate 175 of JAEWWY010000231.1, read as the reverse complement.
GAAGGTCATTATAACGGAAGTGGATCAATCAAGGCTGAAGAAACTGATTTCTGATGAGGCATACAACGGAACGGGTGCCGACCAATCCATGCAGGACCTTGAGCGGGAGCTCGGCCGGGCGCAGGTGGTGGACAGCGCCAAAGTGCCCAGGGAAGTCATTACCATGAATTCCAAG
>JAEWWY010000230.1 GCA_023458835.1 Bacillota bacterium | reverse complement strand
ATGATCAGGTCAAAATCCTGCCTGCGGGCAATCTCCACCGCCTGCATGCCGTTTTCCGCCTCCACCACTTCAAAGCCTTCAAAGACAGCATATTTTTTGATCAGGTCACGGATGCGCGCCTCATCATCCACCACCAGTATTTTCAATACATCCACCACCTTGTCCCCAGTATATAAAAAAACCGGAGCATTTACAAGCTACAGCCGCAGTTCCGCCCCCGCTTTGAGCGTAATCGTCAGCCATTCCATGCCCCGCAGGACAGTAAGCTCCAGCGTCTCCCGTTCCTTGAGCGAGTCAAACGCATCTGTCAGTTCCTCCGCTCCACTGACATCTGCGCTGCCTACCCCGGCAATATGGTCCCCCGGCTTGGCGCCCGCAAGATCGGCCGGACTGTCCTTTACCACCGCCAGCACATATACCCCCGGCCTTGGCACATGGAAAGCCAGCGCCGCCTGGCGCGTAGGAATATCCAGCAGAACCATTCCCATGTCATTCCCTTCTCTTTTCCATGGGGATGGCCTGTTTTCCGCAAGCTGCGCCTGCTCCTTTGCATCCTCCGGGGTAAAATGGAATCCCGGCCCGAAAAAATAGATCAGCGCCAGGGATAAAAGCACCAGCATGGCAGCTATCTCAAAAGGCGCTGTCCGCCCTCGCCCGCGCATAACCGTCCCCTCACTTCCTTAGGCAAATGCTATTGTACCAATAGAAAGTGAAGTGTATCTGAACATGCAATGAAACATTGCTGAAGAGGGCCTGTCCTGCTTGTTCCCATGCTTTTGCCATGCTATAATGGCTCGGGGAGGCGATGGAATGAGCCGTGAGCTTAAGCTCCAACCATCTATCATTCAAGGCAACACGGATACGGGCCTGCTCAAACTTCTGGCGCTCGTCTTCATGATCATTGACCATACGGGCAAAATGCTGTTTCCCTTCGTACCGGAAATGCGCCTCATCGGCCGCATCGCGTTTCCCTTGTATGGCTGGTGCCTGATAGTCGGGTCGGAATATACCAGGGACATCTGGCGCTACGCTTTGCGCATCGCCGTAGTCGGCCTTGTCGCCCAGCCGTTTTATATGCTGGGCCTCAATCACACGTGGATAGAGCCCAATATCTTCCTCACGCTGCTGCTGGCGCTGCTTGGCATCATCGCCATCAAGGAGCACAAGTATTGGAGCCATCTCTGGGGCCCTGCGCTGGCGGTGATCCTTGGTGCCGTTTTAAAACCGGATTATGGATGGCGGGGCGTTTTCTTTGTGCTGATGCTCTACGGGGCGCGCAAAAGCAGAAGCGGCCTGTTTGTGGCCTTTTTGTCCTTCGCTTTTTTCTGGGGCGGCAACGGAAATCCCGTGACCCAAGTATTCGGCTGGCAACTGCCCATCTTCCAGGTTCCTTACCTGAGCGATATTGCCGTTCCGTTTTTCCGTACCCAGGCCCTGGCCTGGATGGCGCTGCCGCTGATCCTCTTTTCCACCGACACCCACTTCAAGCTGCCCAAGTGGCTGGGTTACGCGGCCTATCCCCTTCATCTGGCCATTCTGGCGGCCATCGTGCATTTTGATGCCATCGCCGCCTGGTTTACAAGCCTGTTCGGCTAAAAGCGGACATGGCAAAAGCCCGGATGAGGGAAATGGATGCATTCCTCTCTCCGGGCTTGACGCGGAACGCTTTATACTGCCTTCCCGGCAGCCGAAAAGCGCATCCGGCATAGGCTCAACGCGGATACTACAATCTTGCCGCAACAGCCTGCAAAAACGCTTCGCTGCTGACGCCCTTTGCTTCCCCTTCAAACAGCGCTGCCAGATCCTTTGTCATTACGCCGCCCTCGATGGTATCCAGGGTGGCTTTTTCCAGCTTGCCGGCAAAAGCCTGCAAATCCATGAGCCCGTCCAGCTCCCCGCGCTTTTTCAGCGCACCCGTCCAGGCAAAAATGGTGGCCACCGGATTGGTGCTGGTCTCCTCACCCTTCAAATGTTTGTAATAGTGGCGCGTCACGGTGCCATGGGCGGCCTCGTATTCGAACACGCCATCAGGCGAAACCAGCACGCTTGTCATCATGGCCAGGGAGCCAAAGGCCGTGGCCACCATATCGCTCATCACGTCGCCGTCATAATTCTTGCAGGCCCATATGAACCCGCCGGGGCTTCGCATTACCCTGGCGACCGCATCGTCGATCAGCGTATAGAAATATTCGATGCCTGCCTGAAGGAAGGCATCCTTATATTCCGCATCAAAAATCTCCTGAAAAATATCCTTGAACCTATGGTCATATGTTTTGGAGATCGTATCCTTGGTGGCAAACCAAATGTCCTGGCGGATGGACAAGGCGTACTGAAAGCAGGAATGGGCAAAGGCCTCGATGGAGCCTTGCAGGTTATGCACCGCCTGGAGTATTCCCGGGCCCTCGAAATCGAACACCTCGGCCCGCATCTGATGGCCGTCCGCCCCTGTGAACACAAGCTCCGCCTTGCCGGGGCCGGATACCTGCATCTCCACGTTCCTATAGATATCGCCATAGGCGTGACGGGCGATGGTAATGGGTTCCCTCCATGTGCGGACGGTGGGCGTGATCCCCTTTACCAGCACGGGAGCGCGGAACACCGTGCCATCCAGCAAGGCCCGGATGGTGGCGTTGGGGCTCTTCCACATTTTTTTGAGCCCGTATTCCTTCACCCGCTGGGCATTGGGCGTAATGGTGGCGCATTTTACAGCCACGCCATATTTTTTCGCGGCCATAGCGCTGTCGTACGTCACCTGGTCTTCTGTCCGATCCCGCATTGGAAGCCCCAGGTCATAGTATTCCGTTTTCAGATCAATATGGGGAAGCAGCAAAAGCTCCTTGATGCGCTGCCAGAGGATGCGGGTCATCTCGTCGCCGTCCATTTCCACAAGCGGCGTTTTCATGGGTATCCTGTGCATGTAAAGCTCCATCCCTCTCCCGTAAAAGCGGGGGATTTTTCTTCATTCTACCTGCTTCTTCCCCTATGGGCAAGGGCCTAAACAGCAAAAGAACATTTTTGCCGGCCTAAGGCAGCCATGCCCCGCTCCCCTTATACGAAGTTGGTCTTGCAGATGCTGTCGAAATCCTGTACAATTGAGTCACGCAGCAGCCCTGCGTGATTCGTGTAAGGCAGAGTAGGTTTGGGCGCGTCAAGTGTTCATGAACGGGGAGTTGTCATGAAACGAAACGGAAGGGCTTTTCCCTTCTGTGCGGTGCCCAAGGGTATGAAATAAGTTCCCATCGCCGCATCCCACTGCTATTTGCTCATGGGCGCCCCTAGCGAATCTTTTTTGGCATTCCAAGATTCGAAAGGAGGAGTACCATGCAAAAATCCTTGCGCACATTTGCCAAGCCGCAAGTCCTGACGCTGATGGCCATCCTGGTCGCGTTGCAGGTTGTAACACGTTTCCTGACCATATCTATCGCCCCCTGGCTGCGCATCAGCTTCACCTTCCTGCCTATCGCCGCCGCCGCCATGCTGTTGGGTCCCGTTCACGGGGCATTGGTCGGCGGGCTGGGGGATATGGTAGGCTTTTTTGCTTTTCCCGCAGGCGGTTCCTATTTCCCCGGCTTCACCATAACCAATGTGGCCATCGGCCTGATCTACGGCCTTTTCCTGCACAGGGCGTACAGGGATTTTGCCTTTTCCGGAAAAGCCGTGTGGTTCAGGCTGCTTGCGTGCGAATTGGCGGTCACCATCGTGTGCTACCTTTTGCTCAATACCCTTTGGCTTGCCATACTGCAAGGCAAGGCGTTTATTGTTCTCTTCCCGCCCCGCCTTGCCAAAAACATTGCCCAGCTTCCCGTCAACGCGTTCTTGCTGATGGAAACGGGCCTGCTGTTCAAGCGCCTTCCCGCATCCCTGCGCGGGTTTGAAGCCTGACCCATACAGATTCTTTTCCATAGGAGGTCTCCCCCATGCCCATTTCCAAGAAGGCCATTCTGGCGGAGCTGAGCCGCCTATATCCCCAGCCCAGGCCGGAGCTGAATTTTACCAACCCGTATGAAACGTTGGTGGCTACCATCCTTTCGGCCCAATGCACCGATAAGCAGGTGAACAGGGTTACTCCCGCCGTGTTCGCCGCTTATCCCGATGCTTTTGCAATGGCCGCCGCCACGCCGGAAGAATTGTTCCCCATGGTAAAAAGCTGCGGTTTCAAAAGCAAGGCCACCAACATTGTCATGGCCTGCCGGGAGTTGGTGGCCGGCCACGGCGGCCAGGTTCCCAGCACCATGGAGGAGCTGACAAAGCTGCCGGGGGTCGGCCGCAAGACAGCCAATGTGGTGATGGCCAATGCCTTCAACATCCCCGCCATCGCAGTGGATACCCACGTGTTCCGCGTCAGCAACCGCCTGGGGCTGGCCACGGCCAAAACGGTGGAAGAAACGGAAAAGCAGCTTCAAAAGGCCATTCCCAAGGCCGATTGGCGGGATGCCCACCACTGGCTCATCTTTCACGGCCGCAGGGTATGCCACGCCCAACGGCCGGATTGCGAAAGCTGCACGCTCAATTCGCTGTGCCGCTACTATCGGAATTTGAAAAAGGTCTCGGTCAAAGCACCTGCTGCCACCAGGAAATCGGAAATGAAACCTTCTTTATGAAGTTTTTAAGTAGGGTGCGGGAAGGGAAATTTTTTCAAAAAGTCCCCTTCCCGCTATTTTCATGCATTCATCTCATCTGCGTCCCTTTCGCGCCGTTTCTTTTCATGGTATAATGGAAAAGCTATGGCATGAAAATGCTGGCTGTATTGGATAGGAGGAACACTGTGTCCCTTTTTGTAGATCATGTGACCATCACGGCCAAGGCCGGCAACGGCGGCAACGGCTGTGTTTCCTTTCACAGGGAGAAATTTGTATTAAACGGCGGCCCGGACGGGGGCGACGGCGGTGTGGGCGGCGACATTGTATTGAAAGCCGATGGCAACATGCACACCCTGTTGGATTTCCGCTACAAAACGAAGTACACCGCCGAAAACGGCACTGATGGCGCGGGGGGCCGCTGCACGGGCAAAAAAGGCGAACACCTTATCATCAAGGTACCGGTGGGCACCGTGGTCAAGGATCAGGAAACCGGAGCCGTGGTAGCGGATATGTTCTCCCCCGGCCAGGAGAAGGTGCTTTTAAAGGGCGGCCGTGGCGGCTGGGGCAATGGCCGCTTCGCCACCCCCACCCGCCAGGCGCCCAACTTCGCCAAGCCCGGTGTAAAAACGGAAGTCCACGCCTTTTTGCTGGAGCTGAAAACCATTGCCGATGTGGGGCTCGTAGGCTATCCCAACGTGGGCAAGAGCACCATTTTGTCGGTAGTCACCGCTGCCCGGCCCAAAATCGCCAACTACCACTTCACCACGCTTACGCCGAACCTTGGCATCGTCCGCCACCACGGCAACGATTTCGTGATGGCCGACATTCCGGGGCTGGTGGAAGGCGCCAGCGAGGGCGTGGGGCTGGGGTTGGACTTTTTGCGCCATGTGGAACGCACGAGGCTGCTTTTGCACGTAGTGGACGCCTCCGGCAGCGAGGGGCGGGATCCCATCCACGATTATGAGCAGATCAATAAGGAACTGGCCCGGTACGGTGATTTGGCAGCGCGCCCCCAGATCGTCGTATGCAACAAATGCGATTTGCCGGAAGCGGAGGAAAACGTGAAGCGCATGCGCGATCATGTGGCCGGGCAGGACATCCCCGTCTTTGCCGTCAGCGCCGCCACACGCCAGGGTTTTGACGGGCTGATGGACGCAACCACCCAGCTCCTTGGCACATTGCTGCCTCCCGCTCCCTTTGAGGTGGAGGAGATTCCGCTTGAAATCAAGGAAAAAGAAGGCTTCACCGTGACAAAAACAGGTGGTGTATACGATGTCACCGGCCCGGGTATGACACGGATTTTGGACAGCGTCAATTTCAGCGAGGAAGAAAGCATCAACTGGTTCCACCGCACCCTCAGGCGCGTTGGCGTGATTGATGCGCTCAGGGAAGCGGGGGCCAAAGAGGGCGATACCGTCCGTATTGAGGACATGGAATTTGATTTTGTGGAATAAAGGAGCCAAGGATACAATGAGCCTTACCAGCAAGCAGCGGGCCTATCTTCGCAGCCTGGCCAACACCATGGAAACTATTTTGTACATCGGCAAGGAAGGCATCGGCCCCAATACCGTCAAGCAGGCGTACGACGCATTGGAGGCCAGGGAACTGATCAAGTGCAGCGTTCAGCGGGGCGCGCCCACGGATGCAAGGGAAACCTGCCAGGCATTGTGCGAGCAGACGGGGGCCGAGCCCGTGCAGTGCATCGGCAGCCGGTTCGTAATCTACCGGCAAAGCCGCGACAAGCAAAAAATCTTCTTTGAATGATCAAATGCCCCCGGCCTGGCCGGGGGCATCTTTTTGTCTTTCCTTACTCGTACAGCGGGTAGTTCTTCATCAGCGCCACTACCTCGTTTTTCACGGTGGAACAGGCGCCTTCCCCTTCCCTGATGATGCGGGCAATGAAGGAAACCACCTGCTTCATCTCCGGCTCCTTGAGGCCCCTGGTGGTGACCGCCGGGGTGCCCACGCGGATGCCGCTGGTCACAAAGGGGCTGCGCTGCTCGTTGGGCACGGTGTTCTTGTTCACGGTGATATTGGCCAGGCCCAGAAGGCGCTCCAGCTCCTTGCCCGTCATCTCCG
>JAEWWY010000229.1 GCA_023458835.1 Bacillota bacterium | reverse complement strand
AGGAATACCTGGCCCTGGGCAAGCAGATCCTGACCGATTTCACCAAGCAGTTGTACTTCGTCGGCATTACCGTGGCGCCCCGCGTCATCATTTTGAACCGCAACCTGGGCAACGCCCCCACCCAGGGCATATTCGCCAATGACTACAACTTCTGGTATCCTTTCAACTGCGACGCATGGTATTTCAAAAAGTAAGGCGCCTGTATGCCGCGCTTAGGCTGGTTAGGGCGTAAGGAAAAGCACGATTCCGAGGGTAGCAACGAGGGGACCGCGGTCCCCTCGTTTGCGAATCGGAAACCGGTGACATCATTAGCGGGCTTTCCACTACAGAAGCTGTGTCTCCTTTTTCGTCTTTCCACTGCTCAGGCTGCATTTGTCAAGCAACGGTTGACCTGCACACCACAAGCCTTCCCCTTGAGGGGAAGGGGGCGCGCAGCGCCGGATGAGGTGGTTTGCTACGGTGCTATTGTGGCCGCAAACACCTCATCAGTCGACTTCGGCGACAGCTTCCCCTCAAGGGGAAGCCTTCTCTGTCCGTTCACGCTAAGGGGGTGCATCCCGCATGAAGGCATATATCGCCCAGCGGCTGTTTTACATGGTGGTGCTGCTGGCGGTTGTTTCCGTGTTCGCTTTTATCGTCATCCAGCTTCCGCCGGGGGATTATCTGACCACTTACATTGCCCGATTGCAAGCCGAAATGGGCACGGTGGACCCTGCCACCATAGAAAACCTCCGCGTATCCATGGGGCTGAACAAAACGCCTGTGGAGCAGTACTTTCTGTGGGTCGGCAATATGCTCAAGGGGGATTTCGGCCGGTCCTTTGAATGGAAGCGGCCTGTGGCCGACTTGATCCGCGACCGGCTGCCCGTCACGCTGCTGCTTTCCATCCTCACAACGCTTGTCACCTATCTGATTGCCATTCCGGTGGGCATCTTTTCCGCCCGCAAGCAATACTCCATCCGGGATTATCTGTTTACGGTGCTGGGTTTTATCGGCCTTGCCACGCCCAGCTTTTTTGTGGCGCTTGTTTTGATGTTTTTTTCCAGCACGGTGTTTGGCGTCAGCGTGGGCGGCATCTATTCCCCGGAATTTGTAAACGCGCCCATGAGCTGGGCCAAATTTGCGGATATATTAAAGCACCTGCCGATCCCCGTGTTCGTGATCGGCTTTGCGGGCATCGCCAGCACCATGCGCATCATGCGTTCCACCTTGCTGGATGAATTGAAGCGGCCCTATGTGGTGGCCGCCAGGGCCAGGGGCCTGGAGGAAGGGAAGATGATCCGCCGCTACCCCGTGCGTGTGGCGCTGAACCCCATCGCCTCCTCCATGGGCTGGATGCTGCCCAATATCGTATCCGGCATGACGGTGACGGGGATTGTTCTGAACATTCCCACCGTCGGCACGCTTTTGTACAACGCATTGCTCTCCCAGGACATGTACCTGGCAGGCTCCTGCATCATGATCCTGTCATTTTTGACGGTGATCGGCATGTTCATTTCCGATATGCTCTTGATGCTCATCGATCCCCGCATCCGCATCGATCAGTAGTCCACGAAAGGAGGTACGCCTATGCTCAAACGGTGGGCCAAAGGAAAAAAGGAAGAGCATTCCGCCCAGGAACGGCTGTTTATGGCCACCCAGTGGCAATTGATGATGCGCAAGTTCCGCCGCCATAAGCTGGCGCAGGTGGGCTTCTGGGTGCTTGCCGCTTTGTATACGGTGGTTTTGTTCAGCGAGTTTTTCGCCATCCAGGATTTTTCCAAGCGGGAAACAAAGCACATCCTCCATCAGCCCATGGCCATCCATTTTTTCCACGAGGGGAAATTCATCGGGCCTTTTGTGTACACCTATGACCGGGGCAACAACCCCGTCACCCTCCAGCGCACCTATACCCAGAACAAGTCGGAGGTCCACCGGCTGGGCCTTTTCCAGAAGGGCGACGGTTACAAGCTTTGGAGCCTGATCCCCTGGAACGTGCACTTTATCGGCACGTCGGACGGCGCTCCCTTTTATCCCTTCGGCACCGACGCCTCGGGCCGCTGCCTTTTTTCCCGCACCATGCAGGGTCTCAGGCTGTCGCTGACGGTGGGGCTGGTGGGCGTATTCTTCACCTTTATCTTAGGCTGCGTGCTGGGCGGCGTTTCAGGCTTTTACGGTGGTATGGCCGACATCATCATCCAGCGGGTGATCGAATTTCTGTCCTCCATGCCCTCCATCCCCCTGTGGATGGCGCTGGCGGCGGCCATGCCCAAGGAATGGTCCACGGTACAGGTCTACTTTGCCATTACCATCATCCTTTCCCTCATCGGCTGGTGCTCGCTGGCCCGCACAGTCCGCGGCAAGATTCTGCAAATGCGCAGCGAGGATTATGTGACGGCGGCCAAGCTGGCGGGAGCCTCCGATTGGTACATTATCGCAAGGCACCTGCTGCCCGGCTTTTCAAGCTACCTGATCGTCAGCATCACGCTGTCGGTGCCCAGCATGATCCTGGGGGAAACGGCGCTGTCCTTCCTGGGCATCGGGCTGCGCTCCCCGGCCGTATCCCTGGGGGTGCTTTTAAAGGATGCGCAGAACATCAGCGCCATTGCAACAAGCCCCTGGCTGATGATCCCGGGCATCTTCATCATCCTGACGGTGATGGCCTTCAACTTCCTGGGGGACGGCATGCGTGACGCGGCCGACCCCTACAAATAGGCCGCCGGCGGGGAAAGGAGGGCGCACATGAAACAGGAAAATATATTGGAAGTCCGGGGCCTGAAAACATATTTCAAGCTGCCTGAAGGCTTATTGAAGGCTGTGGACGACGTGGACTTTGACGTAAAGGCCGGCAGGACCCTGGGCATTATCGGGGAATCCGGCTGCGGCAAGAGCGTGACGGCCCACTCCATCCTAAATACCGTGCAGACGCCGGGCAAGATATACGGCGGCAGCGTTGCATACCGCACAAGGGCGGGGGAGGAAAGGAACCTTTCTGAGGAAGCCCCCAACAGCCCCTTTATGCGGGGCATCCGGGGCAGGGAAATCTCCATGATATTTCAGGAGCCCATGAGCAGCATGTCCCCGGTGTATACCATCGGGCGGCAGATCACAGAAGCGTTTTTGACCCACCAAAGCAAGGTGGACAGGGGCGTCCGCCGGGAGGCGGAGGAGCGGGCCGTCGCCATGCTGAAAAAGGTGGGCATGGCCAATCCCCAGCAGCGGATGCTGGATTACCCCCATCAGTTGTCCGGGGGCATGTGCCAGCGGGCCATGATCGCCATGGCCCTGATGCTGGACCCGGCCATCCTGATTGCCGACGAGCCCTCCACCGCCCTGGATGTGACCGTGGAGGCGCAAATCACCGATCTGATGCTCGGCCTTCAGGAAACCACGGGCATGTCCATGATATATATCACCCACGATATGGGGGTTATTGCCGAGGTGGCCACGGACATCTGCGTCATGTATCTTGGCCGGGTGGTGGAATATGGATTAGGCCGTCAAATTTTTGAAAATCCCGCCCATCCGTATACGGTCAGGCTTCTGCGCTCCATCCCGAGGCTCGGGCGCAAGGTGCCCGGCGGACGCCTGGACGCCATACGGGGCAATGTGCCCATGCCCCTTGATTTAAAGCCCGAATGCGGCTTTTATTCCCGCTGCCTTCAGGCGGAAAAGGGCGTCTGCGACGCCGCGGTGCCTGCAATGGTGGAGGTGGAGCCCGGCCATTTTGCCCGCTGCGTGTGCCTTAAGGAAGGGGGCGAGGGCCGTGCCTGTTGAAAAG
>JAEWWY010000228.1 GCA_023458835.1 Bacillota bacterium | reverse complement strand
CGGCTTATGCCAGACAGGAAACTGTATTTGAAATACCTCAAAGGCATCACTCCCCCACCTATGGCCGTCGAGTATACTCAGGCGCTAAAAGCCGATATCCAGTCTGCCGTCTGGTTGGTGGATCTTCTGGAAAAAGGATTTGAACCTATTATTTTCCCTGAACAAAAAATTGAGACAGATGATCCCTTTACCATGGAAGCCTACCTATTGGCAGAGAAGAAACATCAGATTGAAATAGTGAAAATGGTAAAGCACCCAAAGCAAGAGAACCATACCATTCTTGTTTTCAGGCCGTTGATGCCACCTTGTTTCATTGACATTAATAGCTATAAACAAGAAGTAACACCCACGCAAATGTCCATGTATGATACGCGGCTACATCTACCGGCGTAGACAAGCAAGAGCTTTTAACAATGACCGGCCCCAAACTCTATTGAGGGGTATTGTAACGTGATATGTAATTTGCTTTATGTAATTGCCGGCAAGGGGTACGAGTTGAATTCGTACCCTTTTGTTGTCTGATCTGAAAGGGGTAGATTGAAGCGATATCGTATATAAATGTCTGATGCCGAACAAAACGAAAGGCGTCACCTGATGATAAAAAAGCGCTGCACTTTATCCTTACCAAACGGCAAACACCAACCTTTTTAGGCTTTTTAGGCAGTTATTAGGCAATCATTCAAGAAGATGATAATTGCCCGAAACCCCTTGTATATCAACAAGTTTGAGCTTCGTGCGAACCCTTTTTAGGCTTTTTAGGCTTTTTAGGCAATGCATGCATGTGTTTTTAGGCTTTTTAGGAAGGTTGCTAATAAACGACTTGTAGTATCATTTATTATTATATAACTATTTGAAGAGTAATTCTTACTGGCATTATTCCCCCACACTTTCATTTTTTCGTTTTCATATACACACCTTGCCTAAAAAGCCTAAAAAGCCTAAAAAGTCAGAAATCCCTTATCCTGCTTGCTTTTCCACATTCCTAAAAAGGGGTGTGCTTTGCCTAAAAAGCCTAAAAAGGGTATGCAATAGGATCATTGGACAATGTCGGAGGGTGCTCCGAAATAGAACGCCCTCTGTATCCTGACCGCAGCAACCATTGTAGATCATGTTGTCCCTCACCGTGGCGATCCACGGCTTTTTTATGATTAAAGCAATTGGCAGGCGCTCTGTAAGCGGCATCATGACCGGAAAACAGCCGCCGAGGACGGCGGATTCGGAAACAGGAAGCCCCTTCCAGCCCCATAGGGGGTAGGGGGGGCAAATCTCTGGTACCCTACGCGCCTGACCGCGCTGGTGGAATCGTATAACCGCGCGGGAAACTGGGGAGGGGGGGTATACAACAGGCCAGCCGGGACTGAAAAAATCAGAATCTGCAACACACATTACAGGGTACATTTATTAGTACTGTCCTCTGTGGTGCACCATTTGATGACCTTTACTGCCTGGCAAAGGAAGCAAGCTGCGCCAGCACATCCGTCGCAGAAGCGATCAACTCTTCATCTTCCCCTGTTTCCAGTACCTGCCGCATGTCGCTTTCGGCGTTTTCATAATCCTCCAGGCGCAGGTAGCACACGCCGCGGTTATAGTAGCAATGCTGGGGCTGGAAGTCTTCTTCGATAGAGGCGGCAAAATCCTCTACGGCGTCCTGATTGCGCTCCAGCACCATGGCGCACACGCCACGGTAATAGAAACTGCCCTGGGGCCTTTCCTCCGCCGCAATGGAGCGGTCTAAGTATTCCCACGCATTTTCGTAATCCAAAAGGGCCATGGCCGCCAGCCCCATCTGCTGGTGGATGAGCCCCTTTTCCAGCGTGCCGCCCCGCATTTCGACGGCTTTCCCGCCATCACGGATCACCGCTTGGTAATTGCCCAGCATGTATTGGCAGATTGCCGCCTGCTCATAGCAAAGCGCCGGGTCCGCATACTTGAGGTCAATGGCCGCGTAAAAGTCCGCCACCGCATCCGCATACAGTGCCTTTTGCATCCGCAAGGCAGCCCGCATCACATGAACGGATCCGTCCGTATCCTCTTTGAGCGCCAGGTAGGCATCGTAATCCTGCACCGCGGCATCGTATTCCTCCGCCTGAACGCGCAGCCGGGCACGGCTCAGATAATAGCCCGCGTAAGGGGAAACATCCTGCCCGGACAGCAGCCGGTCATAGATCGTTAGCGCGTCCTCCCGCTTGCCCAGCGCCTCATACACCTCTCCCAGCACGCCACGGGCCTGTGCATCTTCCGGCGCCAGGGAAACATACCGCTCCAGGTCCCACAGCGCCGTTTGGTATTCCTTGCGCTCCAGGCGGATCTGCGCCTGGAGGTAGTAGGCCTGGGGCACGGTATCATCCAGCACCAACACCCTGGCAAAGCACTCCAGTGCCTCATCATAGCTATTCGTGAGCGCCAGCAGCGCGCCCTTTTTCATCCACAGATCCGCCAACACCTTAGGATCTTTCTGATCCGCCAGTTTAAGGCACTGGCCGATCTCCGTAAGCGCCTGGCCATAGTCGCCCCTGGCAATGCTGGCGGAAGCCAGGCGGTAGTAATCCGCATACTTCCTTTGATTGTTCAGCGTGGCATTCAGCAATTCCGTGATGCGCCCCAACCGGTCCATGCGGATGTATTCCGTGTTTTCGTCCATATAGCTGGCGGCCGTTTCCGCGATGCTGCCAGCCTTATAGGCGCTGCTCTTTAGCAGGATGTTCGTGGCTTGTGTCAGCAGCATCGTTGAGATCAGCAAAAAAGCAAGGAACACGGCCATCGCCCGCTTCCATATGCTTCTTCCGGAACGGCCGGCCGTGTTCCTTTCCCGTTGCATGCTTACACCTCGATCATCCCCCATGGCTTCAGGCGGCCAACGCCTCCTGTTCTTCCATGTAGGTCAGCATCACTTCAAACAGCGCCAGTAGAAAGCTGGCCCTGGATTCCTGCGCGGCCTGCGGATCCATACCGGCCATCAGCCGCGCGATATCGGCCATGGCATTGCCCAAGGCTGCCCATTCCTGCGCGTCATCTTCCATGTATACAAGCCCTTCTCTCAGGGCGGAAACAATATCAGGATACCGCTCTGCCCATTTTGCTTCAATCTGCGCGAAGGCTTCCAACACGGCCGCGTTATCCGCCGAACCAAAGAGGGCCTGCAAGTCGTTCAGCATATCAACCAGATCCTCTGTCTGAACGCTCATAAGCAGCGGGAGTACAAGGAGCAGGGGCATGTCCTGTGAAACCGTACCCGTGAATGTTTCGCCAAGAGCCCGCGCAAATCCTTCCAGGCCTCCGCCAAAGGCATTGCCGATGACCAGGACACCCCGGTCATTGAGTTCCTGGAACATCTGCCTGAGGGCCGGTTCGTCTTCCCCATCCCACAGGCCCAGCACTTCGGTCCGTCCCTGCTCATCCAGTCCGAAGACGATCAGGATGCCCTGACTGCCGGTGCCGGCAGCGAAGGGCAGGTTCAGGATGAATACCGTCTTGTAGCTGCTCTTCAGCGGCCTTGTCTGCCAAGCCTGGAATTCTTCTTCCTGGCTGTAGGTGTTGATGTAGTGGACGGTCCCCTTTCCGGAACGAATCCGGACGCCTTCCGGCACCTTGATGCGCAGCGGGGCTGCCTGGCTGCCAACGGAGCCGTTGGCGATGATAACCAGCCCCGAGGCGGACAGATGGCTGCCGCGGATGCTGCCCTCCGCTGTAATGGAAACGTTCGTGCCGGAGAGGCGCCGAATGGTAAGCATACCGGCGATGCTGTTCAGATACATCCGGCTGCCTTTGATGTTCAGGGTATCCACGTTGATAAGGAGCGGCTGTTTCAAAGTGCCTATCGATCTGGTAGCGCTGAGCAGGAGGGATCCGGCCATGATGTGGACATGATCCGCGCCGCTTCCCGCCATGCCGGTGAGCTTGCCTTTCACGGTGACTTCAGCCGCAGCTTCCGCCTCAATGGCGTCCACCACCGTATCGCCGTCCAGGCGGAGGTAGACATTCGCGCCCATGGCGTGGATGGTCTCCGTTTTGATGCGGATGGGATTGGCTTTGCTGCCCACATCGAATCCAAGGCTGTTAAGGGCCGTGCTGTTGGCGGTAATGGATGTACGGTCTGCCATTTGGATGGCGCCCAGGCCGGCGATCCATACGCTGCCGGTGGTCGCCAGACTGCTGCCCAGCATCAGGTCGCTGGCGCCAGCAAGGATCACGTGGCCCGCCGGGCCGTTTTGGATCGTGATAACGCCATCCACCTTAAGGAGCAGCGGGCTGCCCGGTCGGCCGATGCTTGATCCGGCGATGAGGGTCAGGGTTCCGCCGGCGCTGACCGTACTGTCCGCCTGCTCCGCGGCTTCCCGGGCCAGCAGGGCGGCCTGTTCGGCTATAAGCGCGGCAGCATGGCGGCTGTGCGCCTCAAGCTGCGCCGCCGCGGCTTCAAGCTGCGATGCTTCATAGGCGATGCGGCTCGTTTCCATATCGGCCACGGCTATCTCACACGCTTTTTGAAGCTTTCTTACACTCCCCCGCGCCATGGCCAGCCGGTTTTTCAGGGTGGCGGCCCGTGCGCTTCTGCCTTTGCCCGCGTTTTTAAGCGCGTCCAGTTCGGCCTGCAAGATTTCGACCTTTGCCAGCGCCAGCTCATAGGCCTCCCTGTCCGTGAGCTCCGCCTGCACCGCCTGCTGCCAGGCAAGCATCAGCGTGTTTTCATATTCTGCAAGAACATCCGCTTTCGCTTTCGCCTTCGTATATGTATTCCATGCATCATTGGCAGCCTTCCTTGCGTTCACGGCCTGCACCAGTTCCGTTCCGTCGGTGACGCCCAGGATGCTTCCCGGCACCGCCAGATAAGCGTTCCGGTCAGCCCGGATCCCATCCAGAATCAGGTCGCCGCTTATCTCCCGGAGGAACAGGTCACGCCCGCTTGCGTACAGGGCGCCACCGTTCAGGCTGTCCGTATCCATAAGGAGCAGGCTGCCTTGCGCACCCACATCCCCCGCCTGAGAGGCAAGATAAATGGTCCTGGCCGTTACATGGGCGGCCGCCTGCCGTCTGTCGCCCGCTTCCAGGCT
>JAEWWY010000227.1 GCA_023458835.1 Bacillota bacterium | reverse complement strand
CCCTTGCCTGAACGATGATGCCTACCGGCGCCAGCTCCAGTATGCTGCGGTAGCGTTCCTCGCTTTCCTTCAGGGCGGCCTGGGCCAGCCTCCGCTCGCGGCGGAGCTCCTTTTGCTCCATACAGCTTAAAATGGCCGGCCCCAGCCGCGTCAAATGCTCCTTGATCACATAGTCCCAGGCGCCGCCCTTCATGCAGTCCACAGCCGTATCTTCATTCATGGAGCCGGTGATCACGATGAAGGGTACCTCCGGCACGCGCTCGATCGCCAGGCGGAGGGCGGTCATCCCGTCAAACCTGGGCAGCTTGAAATCTGAGAGGATCAGGCCCGGAGAGAAGGATTCAAGCGCCTCCAGAAAATCCTCCCGCGTCTCCACCCTTTGAAACCGGCTACCCGGCAATACTTTGCGGGCTTCCCTTTCGATCAGCTCGGCGTCGGCGGAAAAGTCCTCGACCATCAAAACGCGCATGGCGCCGTCCAAAATATCACCTCTTTTGTGCGATGGCATCTTTATTTGGGCCGCTGGTTTACCAAAAGCCAGTAGAAGCCCAGGTTTTTCATCAGATCAATAAACGCTTCAAATCCAACGGGCTTCACCACATAGCTGTTGGCGCCCAGCCCGTAGGCTGTTTTGATGTCCGGGTCCTCCTGGGAGGAGGTGACGATCACCACCGGGATGGCCCTGGTGCGCTCGTCTGACTTAATGGCCTTGAGCACTTCCAGGCCGCTTACCTTGGGCAGTTTCAAATCCAGCAGGATCACCCTTGGCATCGATGCAAAGCTGCGGTCCTTATACTCCCCGCGGCAAAAAATAAAATCCAGTGCTGCCGCGCCGTCCTCCACCGCGTACATGGTGTTGGCGATGTTGTGCTTCCTGATGGCCCGGAACGTAAGCTCCGCATCCTGCGGATTGTCTTCCACCAGCAGAATATCAATGGCCTCATAGTGCGACATGGTCATCCCCCTTCTTCAGGCTGAAATAAAAGGCCGCCCCCCCGCCGGGCCTGCCATCCGCCCACACGCTGCCGCCATGGCGGTTGATAATGCGCTGCACGATGGCCAGGCCCACGCCTGTGCCCTCGAATTCCCTTACGCTGTGCAGCCGCTGGAACACGCCAAAGAGCTTGTCCGCATATTGCTGGTCAAAGCCCGCCCCCTGGTCCTTTACCGAATAGACGATGTCATCGTCCCGCTCTTCCCCGCTTATGCGGATCACCGTCTTCTCCTTCTTTGAAGAAAACTTGATGGCGTTGCCCAGAAGATTCATGAGAACCTGGCGCATCAGCCCGGGATCGGCCAGCGCCATGGGCATCGGGTCAAAGGCAATATCGATGGCCGCCCGCTCCGCCTCCGTCGTCAGCTCATGATAGATGGACCGGGCCAGCTCGGCCATGTCCACGTTCATCAGCTTCATGTCGGCGCGCCCCGCCCGGGAAAAGGCCAGCAGGTCGTCAATGAGCCTGCCCATCTGCTTGGCGCTGTTGCTGATAACGCCGCAGACACGTTTGCCGTTGTCATCCAGATGACCGCTGTAATCCTCCAGCAAAATCTGCACATAGCCATCCACCGACCTGAGCGGAGCGCGCAGGTCGTGGGATACGGAATAGGAAAACGCCTCCAATTCCTTGTTGGCAGCCTCATACTGGGCGGTGCGCTCCTTCACGCGCCGTTCCAGCTCGGCGGCGTACATGGAGCGCTCGTGGCGCATGTGTGACTGCTCGATGGCCAGCGCCAATTGGGAAGCAACCTCCTGGGCGATGTCCTTCTCCTCCAGCGCAAACGTCCTTGGCGCTTCCCAGCCCAGGCTCATGGCGCCGATCAGCTTGCCGGCGGCGCTAAGGGGCGCAAGCATATAGGAGCAGGCGCTTTCCTCCCCAACCATCTGAACGACAGGGGGAGGAAGCTCCGCTTGAAAGGCGTTTTCGGCAAAGTCCAGCGCAACGCCGTCAGACGCCTCCAAAAAGCCGTACATCTGCCTGCGCGGCTGCGCAAGCACCTTCACCGCCGCTTCGCCGCCCAACTCCTCCGCCGTCACCCGCACATCCGTCTCATCCGGCCCAAATATGTCGATGGCAGCCCACTTGATATGCAGCAGGCAGCGCAGCCGTTTGATTGCGGCGCCTGCAATGGTCTCCGGCGAATCGACGCCCTTTAATATCGCCTGATCGATCTCGTGCAGCATGTTCAGCCGCTTGTCGTTTTTATATAGCTCCCTTTCCATTTCCTTGCGCTCGGTAATGTCCTGGATCTGCACAACGAAATAGACGGGACGCCCCTCCCCGTCCCGAAGCAAAGCTGAGGAAACGCCCGCCCAAAAAACCTCGCCGCTTTTGCGCAGATACCGCTTTTCCATGTGGACGACCGGCGTCCCTCCTGAAAGCATCCGGTCCACGGCATCAACGCTCAGATGATAATCCTCCGGGTAGGTGACATCGCCGAAGGTCTTGCCTTCCAGCTCTTCCTTGCCATAGCCAAACATGCGGCACATGGCCTGGTTGACCATCCAAAAGGTGCCGTCGGTGCCCATCAGGCACATGCCGGAGGCGGAATACTCAAACGCCAGGCGGAAGCGCTCGGCAATTTCCCACAGCTTCTGCTCGGCGATTTTTCGCTCCGTCACATCCCGTACAAATACCAGCGCCCCATGCTTTCCTTCGAATTCTATCAGCTCGCCCTTGGTTTCAACCCATACCTCGCCCCCATCCATCCGCAGGAACCTTTGCTCAAGCGGATCCCTGACGGGTTTGCGCAAAACATTCAACTGCCGTATCCTTTCCAGCACTTTTTCCCTGTTGTCGGGATGGATGCGGTCAATCACCCGCGTTCCCAGCAATTCTTCAGGCGACTGAATGCCAAACAGGCCGCAGGCCGCGGGATTGAGGTAGGCCAGCTTCCCTTCCGCCTGTATGAAAACGGGGTCGGGCGCGCCTTCCACGATCATGCGGAATTTTTCCTCCTGTGCCCGCAAGGAATCCTGGGCACGGCGAAAATGCAATACAAATAAAGCCCCGCCTTCAGGCTGCCGGAGGGCTTTTGCGCATATCTGAAATGTTTCTGTTTCTCCTGCCTTCTTGATAAGGCTTACGCTTGCGGTAAAGCCGGGCGCACCGCTTTCCAGGCAGCCGGAAATTTGCTTTTGAAAATCCGCCGCCTCATCCCGCGGCATCATCGCCAAAAAAGGCGTGGCCTCAAAAGCCGCCGGGCCATATCCGGCAACCTTTTCAAATGCCGGATTTGCATAATGAAGGCTGCACCGCGCATCCACAGCCAAGACAGGATCATCCAGCGCGTCCAGCATGCCGTGATAAGGCAAACCATGCCCATCCGGCAAGGAGGGCGCTATATGATTGTTCGTCTTTTTCATTTTCTGCCTCCACCGGGGTACGCATGGCAAGTTTAGCGGCTGGATAGGAACAACTAAACTGTGAAATTACGCCTGTACGATCTTTTATTACCATTGATATTGTAGCATGAAACGACAAATAGCACAATACTTCCACTTTTGGCGACGGCAATATTCACATATGCAAAAGCGCCTCCCGGCAGCCGTAAAACCGTCGCGAGGCGCTTGCAAATAGGTCCATATGCTATTTTTTCAGCAGGTCCTTGTAAATGCCTGGAACGGAATCGGGGATCACCGCGGCGCCTACCGTCTTTTCATAGAAACCCACCGGCCCCGCGCCGCCGATAACGGCATAGGCGTAACCCATTTCCCGCAGGCCGTGCATGCAGGCTATCAGCAATCCCCTGCCGATGCCCAGCATGCGGCTGCTCTCCTGAACGCCCATAGGTCCGAAAAAGTTTCTGTTGGTGGCCTCATAGCAGGCAAAACCCAGGATCTCATCTTCCTTTACGGCGATAAAGCAGCTTACCGGCTGGCGGGAAAAGCAGATTTCGCACTCGCTGGCCCAGCGGAGCCCAAAGTGCGCTTCCACCCAGGCGGTGACCCCGCGCATATCCGGCACCATGGCGCGCCGGAGGGAAATCCCTTTTTCCTCATAGTCTTTCAGCAGCGGATCAAGCTCCGGCAGTTTTAACAGATGCACCAGCATATCGGGCATGCATACCCATCCTTTCGATGACAAATAAGGCTTCCTATCCATTCCACCCGCGGTGTGCTATTCCCTCTTTCTGGACAGATTCCATGTGGCCAGCAGGAAGAATACCACCGCCGTGCCCGCAAGCGCCCACAGGCTGACCGCGGCGGAGACCTCCGTACCGCCAAACTGGAAGGCAACGCCCATCATCTGCTTAAATTCCCGGGAGACCGCGGCCGGCGCCCCGGCAAAGGCGGCTTGGAGGGGGTTTTCCATCATCACCCGCCTGAACAGTACACTAG
>JAEWWY010000226.1 GCA_023458835.1 Bacillota bacterium | reverse complement strand
CTGCGGGGGTGGCAGCCCGCGGGGCTGATTTTCATATCGGGCGGGCCATGTATTTTGCCGTTACCGACCGCGTGCAGTTCCCCATATCCCGCGGCGTCCCCTCAAACAGCACCTGCCCGCCATTTTTGCCGCCCCCAGGGCCAAGGTCAATGATCCAGTCGGAGGCTTGGATCACCTGCTGGTTGTGCTCCACCACAATGACCGTATTCCCGGAATCCACGATGCGGTTCAAAAGCGTAAGAAAATGCTCAATGTCAACAGGATGCAGGCCGGTTGTAGGCTCGTCCATCAAATACAGGCTGTGCCTGCCGGTATTCTGAATCAGTTCCTTTGCCAATTTCAAACGCTGCCCTTCCCCGCCGGATAGCGTTGTCAAGGTCTGCCCAAGCTCCAGATAGCTTAAGCCCACATCCTGAAGCAGCGCCAGCATTCTTTTTATGGGGGGATGCGCGCTGAAAACAGAAAGGGCATCCTCCACGCTCATTTGAAGAATATCCTTGATCGTGTTCCCCTTATACCTTACCGATAGGGCCTCGTCATTGAACTGCCTTCCGCCGCAGACCGGGCAGGGCACCTCCATGTTTGAAAAAAAGAGCATATTGCTGTCCACATACCCCAGGCCCTGGCAATTTTCACAGCGGCCTCCCGGCGTATTAAAGGAAAAGTGTTTGGCGGACAGGCCTTTGTCACGGGCCCCCCGGAGCCCTCCGAAAATTTTCCGGATATGTGTATATACCTCCGAATAGGTTGCGATATTGGAGCGTTTCATTCTGGTGATGGCGGCCTGCTCTATGGTGACGATCCTGTCAAACTGCAAAAGCCCCGACACGATATTATCGGAATTTCCGCTTTCGCCCTTTGCCGCCGCCAGCACTTCAAATACCAGTGTCGATTTTCCGGAGCCTGATACGCCTGTAACGGAAACGAGGCAGCCCACGGGAAAACAGACGTTTATATTTTTCAGGTTGTACAAATTGGCGTTTCTCACTTCGATTACATCCCCGGTTCCGCGTCTTGCGCGCGGCTCCGCCGGCTTGTCTTTGCGCAGGTACGCCCCCGTGACGGAGGCCTCCTGCCTTTTCAGGTCCTCCAATGTCCCGGAGCCTGTGATTTCGCCGCCATGCTTTCCCGCGCCGGGGCCGATGTCCACAACATAATCGGCCTGCGCCATCACATCAGGGTCATGCTCAATCACGATCACGGTATTGCCCATGTCGCGCAGCTTTTTGAGTATCGCTATCATCCCCTGGGTATCCTTGGGATGAAGGCCGACCGTCGGCTCGTCCAGGATGTAAAGGACCCCGGTCAGATCAGAATCCAGGGCGGCGGCCAGCTTTACCCTTTGCAGCTCACCGCCTGAGAGGGTGATGGTCTGACGGTCAAGGGAAAGGTAATCCAGCCCCGCGTTTGCAAGCCTTTGTATCTTTGTTCCAAGGTCCAGCAGGTACGCTTCCGTTAGGCGCCGCTCGGCATCGCCAAGCAAGCTTTCCATGCCTTGCGTCCATTCCTGCAATTCCGCCAAGGAAAGCAAGTTCAGCTCCGGCAGCCGCGTGCCCTTCACCGTAGCGCCGCGGCTTAATTCTGCCAGCCGCTCTCCTTTGCAGTCCGGGCATGTACTGAAATCAAAATAGTCATTCCATTGCCTTGCATCGCCGCCCTTATCGGACATCCGCCTCCAAAGCATTGGCAAAACGCCCTCAAATCTGCCTGAGGCGACGGTCTTTGGAGGCTGTACGCCTGGGAACGCGCTCCTCACCGCCTCACATTCAATGCCATGATAAAGAATGGCCTTTTGAATATCGTTGAAATCCGCCACCGGGATATTCTCCTGTACGGGAATGTGATAGTGGCGGAAGGCATTGTACAGGCACGAAATTTGATATTCCTTATACTGCTGCTCCCAGAAGGATACCGCGCCATCCTTCAGGGATAAAGCTTCACGCACCGCTTTATCCCTGTTGATGGCAAGCACCCTTCCCAATCCCTCGCATGTCCTGCAGGCGCCTTCCCTTGTGTTATAGGAAAAATGCGTCCTGGTCAGCTTTTCCATCCTGCCGCCGCACCGGCTGCAATACATGAATACGGTAAAATCCCCATCCGATTTTTCAAGCTCCTCTTTGCATTCCGCGGCCGATATGCTTTCATGGCAATGCGGGCAAGCGCGCACGCCCAGCTTCTCATAGACCATTCGCAGGTCTGTATAAATGCCGGTCAGCGTTCCAACAGTCGAGCGCGTGTTTTTGTTTGATTCGGTTTGCGTGATCAGAATGGCCGGCGACACATTGCGCATAAAGTCCATTCTGGGCTTGCGGATTCCCTGAAGCCCGATCGCCTCCAAATACCGCCTTTGGCATTCGTTAAAAATCACATCAATAGCCAGCGTGGATTTGCCGGAGCCTGACAGCCCCGTAAAAACCACAAGCTTATCACGGGGTATCTCCAGGGAAATATTCTTGAGGTTTCCTTCCCTGGCGCCGCTGATCACAATGTTTCGCATACGCGTCCTCCCTGCTTTCAAAAGAACCGTTTGCTTTTATTGTACTACCTTGACGCAATAGGTAAACTTCATCGAACATATATCCTTATGATACCGCATTTTTGTAGAAAAAAGCTTACATCTGGCTTATAATGTTATCAGCCTTGAAAGGAGCAGCATCATCATGCGTCCGGCTGATATTTCCCGCAGGTTAGGCATCAGTACCACCACCATACGAAAATACGAAATGCTTGGGCTGACCCCTCCCGTACCCCGTTCAAAGGCGGGGTACAGGATTTTTACGCAGGAGCATGCCGCATACATCGCCTGCGCCAGGGAGATGCTTCCGGCTTTCAGCCTCACTGAAATCGCAAATATCTTTGGGGCGGTCATGGCAAAAGAAATCGATACCGCCTTATGGATGGCCAATCAAAAGCAGGCGGACTTGAACCGGGAAAAATGGATAGCCCGAAGGATCGCCGGAAGCCTTCTGCATGGAAATGACGGTCAGGCCAAAGCAGGCCGTCATAAGCTGACCATTCACGATATCAGCCGGGAAACAGGCATTCCCGCCACCACGCTGCGGCATTGGGACAAGGTTGGTCTTATATGCGCCAAGCGTTCGCCGGAAAACAATTACCGCATGTTTGCAGCGGAACACATAAAGCAAATCCTGACCATATACGCCCTGAAGCTTTCCGTGTATGCCAGGCATCAAAAATACTCCCTTGAACAAATCAGGAAGGATTTGGGCGTCTTTGATTACAATGACAGAAACAGCATATCGTCCATGATACACGGCATACAGCAGCACCTGTCCCAAATGAACCGTGATCAAATGAAGGCCGTCGCCGCCCTTTACCATTTGTGCGTTCAGGCGGAGTCGGGGCAGTTTACAAAACAAGAATAGGCGGAACCATGCGGATGCAGGGGCGGTTCCTGCCATCTTCATGCCGCCGCAGCAACATATTCCTGTTTGGAAGCAAGTATGGGCATTCCCTCCCAAAGCCTGCGAAATGCCGGTGCGCGGCGGCCGGGCCGGAAGCGCGCCTTTTGCAAAGCGAAGAGAGCCAGCTTAAGAAAACGTAAGGCGGCGGAAACCCAACCGCAAGCTTTCAGCGGTACAATGGATCCGTAAGGGGGGACGCGGTTATGGAGATCATGCGGTGTGAGGCGCTGTGCAAGACCTTTGCCTCGGGTGAAACGGCGGTCCACGCGGTGCGGGATATCAGCTTATCCTTTGACAAGGGCGAATTCGTGGCCATCACCGGCCCCAGCGGATCGGGAAAGTCCACGCTTTTGCATATGCTGGGGGGGCTGGAGTACCCCTCCTCCGGCAAGGTCTTCTTTCAGGACGCCGATCTTTTCGCCTACAACGACAACCAGCTTTCAGTGCTCCGGCGGCGGAGATTCGGCTTTGTGTTTCAATCCTACAACCTGGTGAAGGAACTGACCGGTTACGAAAACATCCTTCTGCCGGTGATGCTGGATAAAAAGAAGCCGGACCAAAAGTATATCGACAAGCTGATTGATATGCTGGAGATCGGGGACAGGACAAGCC